>JAQGJY010000036.1 GCA_028290325.1 Tardiphaga sp. | reverse complement strand
GACATGGCGCTCACCGGCGCGACATGGGTCGCGACGATGGATTATCGGACCTATGCGATGCTGCGCTGGACGCTCCGCGACCGCGTGCCGGTCATTCAGGTCAACCAGCGCTCGCGTTTCATCGGGTTTCGCGATCCGGGGCTCGCCGCGCGACAAGGTGACAAGGGCCTGTGCGTCGCCCGCGACGGCGAAACCGCCAATCCGGATTGGGCCTTCACGACGGCGAGGATCACGCCGGTCGGGCGGGTCGAGCGACGCTGGCGCGGCACGCTGATGGACACCCACGAGACCTGCCTGGTTTCCGGATGGACGCCGCAGCTCAATCCGCCGCCGACATCGCCCTTGTATCGCTGGCCCGATCTGGCTGGGCTATCGCCGGTCCTCGTCGCGCGGGCGGATTAAATCCCATCGCCGTCGCGCTTGCGGAGCAGGTCTTTTGCCAGATCCGACAGCGCCGGGCGCGGCAGTGCATTGAACGGCAGCGGCCGCGTCACGTCGATCGCGGCGAGCCCGAGCCGGGCGGTCAACAAGCCATTCAGGATGCCTTCGCCGAGACGGGTCGAGAGTTTCGCCGCGACGCCATGACCGAGCATTTGCTGAATTAGGCTGTCGCTCGCGGCCATGCCGCCGGTCAGCGCCAGATGCGCGATGGCGTGACGCATCAGTTGAATGGTGCCGAGCGCGCCCGGCCGCCCGCCGTAAAGCAGCGCCAATTGCCGTACCAGCCGCAACGCGGCCGCCGCGACGAACAGCACGTCGATCAGAGCGCGCGGGCTGATGGCGGTCACGAGCGAGACGCGCTGGGCGGCGACAGACACCAGCCGCCGCGCTTCCTGATCAAGCGGCGCCATCAATTCGCGCTCGGCAAGCCGAATCATGTCGGCGCCGTCAATGATGTCGTTGGCATGGTTCTTCAGCGCCGCGCGGGCGCGCGCCAGTTGCGGATTGGCCTGCGCCAGCGCCGTCAATTCGCGGACCAGGGCGCGGCTTTCGGCGCGGTCATCGGTCAGCAGCGCCGCCGTCGCCCGCTTGTGCATGTTTTCAATGGTCGCGAGTCGCGACAAGGCCAGCCATTCGCGGCCGATGATGACGACCAGCGCCAGGCTCGCCAGCGCTGCCAATGCCGAGCCGAGTAACCCGAGTGTCGTGCTGCGCGCGAACAAATCTTCAACCAGATGCGAGACGCTAAGTCCGACCCCCATCAGCACAAGACCGGCCGTGGTCGCGCCGAGCAAGCGGCCCCAACGGAAACCCCTGCGCTTGATGGCAAGTGGTGGGTCGATGACGACGGGATAGGACGCCGGGTCGGCCTCCGGTGTGATCCGCACCGCGCCGCGCGCGAGACGGCCGGAGTCATTGTCCGACTCCACCACGACCACGCGGGGATCGTCGAGCTTGAACGTCGCTGGCCGGCGCGGGGTGCGATCGGTCATTGCAGCCTGTCTCCGACCAGGAACTGAAGCGCGCGGTCGAGGCGGATATGCGGTAACACTGGCCCGTCCGCGTCGGCGGTGTCCAGCAGTGGCGGCCGGAAACGCAGGAAGCGATAATCCGTCACGTCCGATTCCGCGCTCGACAGTCCGCGAAACGCATCGTTACCGTCGAAAAGATGATCGACTTGCGCCGGTAGATCGCCGGGGAAAGTCGCGACCTCGGTGTCGCCGTCGAACATGTCGCCGCCGGCAATCTCGCCCTTCGCGGGTGTGCCGAGGATGGAAGGCAGCGTCTCGCCGTCACGCCGCACCTGAGCTTCGCGGGTGGCGCGCACGGCGGCGAGCGCGACGACATCGACCTGCGCGCCGGCGAAGGTCGCGCTGGTCGCCGCGCGATCGACCATGCGGCGCAGGATCGCCTCGAGGCGGTCGTGGCTTGAGTGATGCAGATGATCGGCCTTGGTCGCCGCGAACAGGATGCGATCGACGCGCGGGCGAAACAGCGTGCTCCACAGCGTCGAGCGGCCGATGCGGAAGCAATCCAGAATCTGCGATAGCGCCGCTTCGAGGTCACGCAGCGCCTCGGGGCCGGCATTGAACGCGGCAAGCGCATCGACCAGCACGATCTGCCGATCGAGCCGCGAGAAATGATCGTGGAAGAACGGTCGCACCACGATGTCCTTGTAGGCTTCGTAACGTCGCTGCATCATCGCCCATTGCGAGCCGTTGGGTGCGTGGCCGTCTTGCGGCACGTCGAGCGGCGCGAAGGTCAGAGCCGGCGTATTGGCGAGGCTGCCCGGAATCAGGAAACGTCCCGGCGGCAGCAGGCTCATGGAAAAGCGGTCATCGCGGCAGGCGCGCAGATAATCGGTGTAGAGTTTGGCCGCGATCAGCGTCGATTGCTCGTCCTGCTTCGCGTTCGGCAGCATTGTCGCCAGATGCGCTTGCCATGCGATGGCGAGTCGCGCGCGCGGCTCGCGGCGCGACAATGCGAGGCTTTCGGCCGACCACTGCTCGTAACTCTTCGTCAACAACGGCAGATCGAGCAGCCACTCGCCGGGATAATCGACGATATCCAGTGTCAGCGTTCGCTCGGCGCCATTCCGGCGCTGGTAGTCGATCACGAGCCTTAGTTCACTGATGTCCGTCGTCGAGTTCGGCCACAGCCGATCATCGATCAGCGTCCGCAAATGATTCTCATAGGCAAAGCGCGGCACCGCGTCGTCAGGCTGCGGCACCAGCCTGGCCCCGGCAATCCGTCCGGTCGATAACGACTCGAAGATGGGAAACCGGCCGCCGCGCGTCAGGCTATGGACCAGCGCCGTGATGAACACCGTCTTGCCGGCGCGCGACAGGCCGGTGACACCGAGCCGGACCGTCGGATGCAAAAGATTATCACCGAAATCCAGCAGCGCTCGCGCCGACAGCCGCGCCTCGTCGATCAGCTCGGAAAAACGGGATGCCATGCGCGGTGGAATTGTCCTGAAATGAAACCAGACGATACCCGGCAATTGGCGATTGCGGCGTCAAAATCAAGCATGCAGGATGCGCCGCGACCTTGGAGTGGCCATGATTGGCCGTTCAGAGTGTTGCATCGCAGCGGACCGGAGCGGCCGGCCGCACGGGGCATGCGGACCTCTATCATGTCAGTTTTCAAACTGAAGCAATTCACCTCGACGTCACTCAACGCGGCGGCCGGCGCGATCCGCTGGAACTATGACCGCGCCGAATTGATCGCGGACGGCGTTGTCCATGTGCTGGGGCTGGTTTTCGGCATCGCGGCGGCGACCGCTCTGATCGTGCTGTCCGGCGTGTTCGCCTCACCGTCGGAGATTGTCTCGGTATCGGTCTATGCCGCCGGGCTGCTGGCGATGCTGGGGCTGTCGGCCGCGTATAATCTGTGGCCGGTCTCGCCGCGCAAGTGGATCCTGCGGCGCTTCGATCATTCGGCGATCTATATTTTGATCGCCGCGACCTATACGCCGGTGTTTTCGGCCATGAAGGACAGTGTGCTGGCGACCGCGCTGCTCACCGGCGTGTGGTGCGTCGCGATCTTCGGCGTCATCATCAAGCTATGCTTCCCGGGCCGTTACGATCGTTTGGCGGTCGGGCTGTATCTCGTGCTCGGCTGGAGCGGCATGCTCGCTTATGACACCATCATTCATTCGCTACCACGGACGACGCTGTGGTTCATCGCGGCCGGCGGCATTCTCTATACGCTCGGCGTGGTGTTCCATGCCTGGCAGCGATTGCGTTTTCAGAACGCGATCTGGCATGGCTTTGTGCTGCTCGGCGCGGCGTGCCATTACACGGCGGTGCTCGATCTCGTTCTGAGCACCTGATCCAGATACGGGGGACACATGCAGCTCAACGGTAAGATCGTCGTCGTCACCGGCGGCGGCAACGGCATCGGGCAGGCCATGTGCGAAGCCTTTCACAAGGCCGGCGCAGCCAAGGTCGTCGTCGCTGACATGGACGGCGTGCGCGCCGAAGCGGTGGCGTCGTCGGTCGACGGCGCGGCGTTTACCTGCGATGTCGGCCGCGAAAAAGACATCAAGCAGCTCGTCGATGTCACCGAAAAGCGTATCGGACCGATCGATCTGTTCTGTTCGAATGCCGGCATCGGCGGCGGCTTCGATCCGATGTCGGTGAATGCCGGCGGATCGTCCAACGAGCCGTGGGAAAAAAGCTGGGCCATTCACGTGATGGCGCATGTCTATGCCGCGCGCTATCTCGTGCCGCTCTACAAGTCGCGCGGCGGCGGCTATTTCCTCAACACCATTTCAGCGGCGGGATTGCTGTCGCAGGTCGGCAGTCCGGCTTACTCGACGACGAAACACGCGGCGGTCGGCTTTGCGGAAAACCTCGCGATCTCGCATCGCGCCGATCACATCAAGGTCTCGATCCTGTGTCCGCAAGGCGTCGATACCAACATGCTGCGTTCGATCCCGAAAGGTCCGCAATCCGGCGACGGCGATCTCACGCCCGAGCAGGTGGCGAAAGATGTGATCGAAGGTCTCGACAAGGAGACCTTCTTGATCCTGCCGCACAAGCAGGTGATCGATTACATGCGCAAGAAGACCGAGAATTACGATCGCTGGATCGGCGGCATGGCGAAGATCCAGGCCAAGATGCGGGAGGAGTTCGGGGCGAAGTAGGGCGCGGCGTTCTCCACGTCAGAAAAACCGTCATCGCCCGCGACGGCGAGTGAACAAGTACGCTGCGACGTCCCATAATGCGTGACCTCTCAGCTCAACACAGGGACGACGGAAGGCTGGATCGCCGGTCGTCAGGCGCCAAGATGCGCCTTCTGCGCAACGATGACGGCAACGCTTATCGTTTCACCCCGACCGGCGGCTCGAAGGCCTGAATCGGCGGCAAGTTTCCAGCAAATTTTTCGACCTGAACCGCGGTCAGCTGTCCCGTGCAGCCCTGCGCCAGCCGGGATGTGCCGGCATCGCGCGTCAGCACGTTCGGATTGCCGTGCACACACAGCGGCTTCTCCTCGCTCAGATCCTGCGGATCGTACCACGCGCCGGTCGGCAGGTTGATCACCCCCGACATGACGTGGTCGGTAATGTTCACCGCCGCCAGGCAGGCGCCACGGTCATTGAACAGCCGGACGATGTCGCCGTCGGCGATGCCACGCGCATCAGCATCACGCGGATTCATGGAAGCAACCTCGCGGCCGCGACGCTTGGTCTCCATGCTGTGACCGCCGAAATCAAATTGGCTGTGGAGTCGCGACGCCGGCTGGTTGGCGACCAGTTGGAGAGGATGCCGCGCGCTCACCACATCGACCGACGGCAGCCATGCCGGATGGCCCGGACAATCGTCGTAGCCGAAGCCCGCGATGACATCCGACGCAATTTCGATCTTGCCGCTCGCGGTCGGCAATGGCCGTGCTTGCGGATCGTCACGAAACGCGCGGATGGTGCCGCCGTCGTGCGGCAATTGCGGCAGCAGGATTTCGCCCTGCTCCCAGAAGGTGTCGAAATCCGGCGCGTCATGGCCATTCGCCGCCAATGCGTTTTGTGTAAAGCTATAAAGATGGCGCAACCATTGCGTCGTGTCGCGGCCCTCTGTGAAGACCTGCTCGCAGCCCATCCGCCTTGATAGCTCGGCGAAGATATCGTAGTCATCGCGCGCGTCGCCGAACGGTTTCGCCAGCCGATGCATCGCGATCATCAGCGGATCGTAGGGCGTGCCGCCGATG
>JAQGJY010000020.1 GCA_028290325.1 Tardiphaga sp. | reverse complement strand
GTCTGCACGAGGTTCGGCTTCAGCGCGTCCTTCAGCAGCGCGGCGATCGCGCCCTCGGATTTCAGCGCGCCCGCGCGTACCGGCTGTTTGTTGCGGTCGAGCCCGACGACGATCGCCGCGAGCCGTTGTTCAAGATCCTCATAGGAGGTCGCGAGGCACAGGATCGCCATGATTTCCGACGCCACGGTGATGTCGAAACCATCTTCGCGCGGGAAACCGTTGGCGGCGCCGCCGAGCGACGAGACGATATTCCGCAACGCGCGGTCGTTCATGTCGAGACAGCGCCGCCAGGTGATGCGGCGCGGATCGAGGTTCGCCGCGTTGCCCCAATAGATGTGATTGTCGATCAACGCCGCGAGCAGATTGTTGGCCGAACCGATGGCGTGGAAATCGCCGGTGAAATGCAGGTTGATCTCGTCCATGGGCACGACTTGCGAATAGCCGCCGCCCGCCGCGCCGCCCTTGATGCCGAAGCACGGGCCCAGCGAAGGCTCACGCAGACAAATCAGAGCCTTCTTGCCAATCAGGTTCAACGCGTCGCCGAGGCCGACGGTGGTTGTGGTTTTGCCTTCGCCGGCCGGCGTCGGATTGATCGCGGTGACCAGGATCAGCTTGCCGTCTTGGCGCGTCGCCAGCGCGTCCTGCACGAAGTCCATCGCGATTTTAGCCTTGTTGTGCCCATAGGGCTCAAGGCTCTCGGCGGGAATGCCAAGGCGATCGCGGCCGATCTCGATGGCCGGCCGCAGCTTGGCGGCATTGGCGATATCCCAGTCGGACGGCACCAGCGCGGCCGGCGATTTAGCGTGCATGTCGATCTCGTCTCACTCGGGCCGGGCGAGAGCCCCGCGGTTCTACGTTTGCCCGCAACCCGGCTCCGAGATCAAGGCCATTCGGGTGGCATCCCCAGTCCGGGCGCCGTCATTGCGAGCCCGGGGCGGTCGCGGCCGCGCCGAAGCCCAAGCCGAGCAATCCAGTTTCGCATGACACTAGGATTGGATCGACTCGTCGTCCGGTTCCCTGGAGATCGGGAACTCAACGTCTGGCAACCATGAACGCCTCAACTGTCGGCAAATCGTGGTGCGCGCTTCTCGCTGAAGGCCGCGACGCCCTCCTTGATCTCGTCGCCACGCATGCTGTCGCGATTGCGCTGGTCGGCCGCAGCCGCATCGAGCCGGCCGCGCGCGAATTCGTTGATCGCGCGCTTCATGCCGCGCACGGCGGACGGCGCATTGCCGGCGAGAATCGCGGCGAGGCGATCGACCTCGTCATCGAGCGCGTCCGGCGCAACCAGCGCCGTCAGATAGCCGATCCGCAGCATTTCGGCGGCTTCGATCTTCTGCGCGGTCAGAAACAGTTTCTTCGCATTGTTGACGCCGAGCCGCGACACGTAGCGTTCGATCCCGCTGCGATAATAATGCAGGCCGAGCCGCGCGGCCGGCATGAACATCTCCATCGTGTCGATGCCGATGCGAAAATCGCAGGCCAGCGCCATGTCCGTCGCCCCGCCATAGACGCCGCCATTGAGCCGACAGATTGTCGGCATCGCGAGATCGTCGAGCCGGTTGGCGACCGCTTCGAAGCCGATCGGCGCCGCCGTCTCGGCCTGCGAGGTGGCGCGCGCGGCGATCGAATTGAGATCGAAGCCGGCGCTGAAGGCACGCCCGGTTCCGGTCAGCACCAGTACCCGCAGCGTCGGATCGGCCTCGACCCGCGCGAACAGCCGCATCAGTTCTTCGAGGTCATCCTGCCCCAGCCGATTCAACTGCTTCGGCCGGTTCAGCCGGATCGTGGCGCGCGCGCCATCAACAATGAGGATGGGAAGGCTCGCTTCGGCGTCGGACATGATTGGTCTCCTGTCTCGTTACTGACCATCGTTCTTGCGGCGGCACAACCCACCGTCAATGCCCCACGCCGCGCCAGCGCAGCAGGCGTCGCTCGGCGAAGGCCATCGCGGTCGCCGTCACATAACCGACGATGCCGAGCAGGATCACGCCCGCGAACAGGTCGGCCGACCGAAACGCGCGCGCCGACAACAGCACCCAATGGCCGAGGCCATCGAGCCCGGCGAGAATTTCGCACACCACCGACAGAATCAGCGCCACCGTCAGGCTCAGCCGCATACCGGCGAGGATGTCCGGGCTGGCCGACGGCAATGCGATCTTGACGATCACGGCGAGGCGCGACATGTGCAGCGTCCGCGCGACCTCATACAGACGCGGCTCAACCACCGCGAAGCCGTGGATCGTCGCCAGCAGCATCGGCCACATTGCGCCGAACGCGATCACGAACAAGGCCATGCCCTGCGTCAACCCGAACAACGCGATCGCGATGGGAATGATTGCCGAGACCGGCAGCGGCCGCAGCCATTCGAGCGACGGCGCAACGTAATCGCGCATGGTTTTCGACGCGCCAATCGCGGCGCCCAAAGCGATGCCGACGAACGACGCGCAGAGCCAGCCGTAGAGCATGTGCGCGAGCGTCCCGAGCAATTTCGCCATCAAGTCGCCGCTGCTGAAACCCCGGATCAGAGCGGTCCAGGCTTTGTCGGGGCCGGGCAGAAACACCGGCGACACCAGTTTGAGATCGGCCGTCAGTTGCCACAGCCCGACCAACGCGGCCGCGACGGCGAAGCTGCCGAGACGCCACAAAATGTCCGGACGTCTCACCGTGCAATCTCCGCCAAAGCGGCGCGGCCGAACAGGCTGTTTTGCGCCAGCAACAACCCCGCATTGAGCGCGAAGCCGATGGCGCCGATCCAGATCAGGTAGGCCAGCATCAGATCGGCGCGCAGCGCCTGCTGCGCCGCCATGATCGACGCGCCAAGGCCGATCGGGTTGATCGCGATCTCGCAGGTGACGGCGACGATCAAGGCGATGCCGGCCGCCAGACGGAAGGCGACGAAGATGCGCGGCAGCGCGGCGGGAATGACGATCTTGCGCACCCGATCGGCGGACGTCAGCCGCAGCAGGCGCGCGACTTCGAGCAGACGCGGCTCGATGCCGCCGATGGCGGCGCGGCTCAGGATCAGCATCGGCCAGATACAGGCGAAGGCGACGATGACGATTTCCATGCGATAGCCGAAGCCGAACGCGATCAACGCGATCGGCAGCAATGCGATCGACGGGATCGGGCGGATCGCTTCGATCGTCACGTCCATCAGCCGGTTGAACCCGCTCGATAACCCCAGCGCGATACCGAGCATGAGCCCGATCGCGCTGCCGATCAGCAGTCCCGCGAGCGTCGAGGCCAAAGTGTCGCGCGTCGCGATCCACAATTCGCCGGAGCCCAATGCCTCGATCAGCGCGCGCCCGATGGCACTGGGCGGCGCCAGGGAATCGCTTTGCAGATCGGTCGCGCGCGCCCACGCCTCGAACAGCACAATCAGCGCCACCGGCAACACCAATGGCTTGAGCCAATGCGGCATCACGCTTCCGACGCCTTGATGAAGTCGAACAACTGGCGCCGCAACGCCAGGAATTGCGGCTGCTCGCGGGTCGTCAATTGATCGCGCGGCCTCGCCAGATCGATCGCGCATTGAATACCGACGCGGCCGGGATGCGGCAGCAGTCCGATGACGCGGTCGCCAAGATAGATCGCCTCTTCCAGATCATGGGTGACGAAGATCACCGTGACGCCGCTGGCGCGCACCAGCTCGAGCACCTCGTCCTGCAAGCTTTGCCGCGTCATCGCATCGAGCGCGCCGAACGGCTCGTCCATCAACAGCACCTTCGGCTCCTGCGCGAGACAGCGCGCGATCTGCAAACGCTGCTGCATGCCGCCGGACATTTCCGCCGGGTATTTGTCGCCATGAAAAGGCAGTCCGACCTTCACCAGCAGTTCTTCGATGCGGTCGGCGCGTTGCGGCTTCGGCACGCCGGCGGTTTCCAGCGCCAGCGAGACGTTGCCGATCGCGGTGCGCCATGGCAGCAGCGCCTTGCCGTAATCCTGAAACACGATCGCGATGTCGCGCCGCGGCGCGGTCATCGCAACGCCATCGAACGTCACGCGGCCGGAGGTCGGCTGATACAACCCTGCCGCCAGTCGCAATGCCGTGGTCTTGCCGCAGCCGGACGCGCCGATGATGCAAAGGAACTCGCCTGGCGCGACGTCGAGGTTGACAGTGTCGAGGATGGTCTTGCCGCCGAGATCGAGCGACACGCGGTCGAACGCGATCTGCGGCTTGCGTGCGGATGCAACGGCCGGCCGCAGCGGCGTGATGGATGGCAACGTCATGATCGCTCCGGCGGATAGACGTAATCAAGCGTCGCGCGCAGACGGGCGGTCAGCATCGCTTGCGCACGATCGTGGTCGCGGGCGAGGATGCAATCCGCGAGCCGCTGATGCGAGGCGATGAAATCCGCGCCGCCGACCATACGGCCCATCATGATGCGGCGGTAGCGATAGGCCTGATCGTAGAGGTCGGCATGGGCGGCGAGCAGCCGCCGCGATCCGCACGCCGCCAGCAGAGATGTGTGGAAGCCCTTGTGCAGCATATCGAAGTCATCGGCGCCTTCGCGAAAACCGTCGCCGGTGCGCTCGATATAGCGTCGCATCAGATGCAACGCGGCCAGGATGCCGGCCTCCCACGTGTCGCCGCCTTCCGCCATCGAGCGCCGCAGCGCGTCGACCTCGATCACGGTCCGCATCTGCGTGATATCCAGCAAATCGTCGCGGCTGATGTCGGCGACGCGGAAGCCGCGCTGGCCGATGCCGACGATCAGTCCGCGCGACATCAGGCGCGACAGTGCCTCGCGCAGCGGCGTCGCGCCGATCTCATAGCGCTTCGCCAGCTCGACGATGCCGAGCCGCGCCCCGGGCGCGAGGTCGCCGGCGAGAATGTCGCGCTGCACCAGCCCCGCCGCGCGCTCGCTCAGCGTGTCGGTGCCGCCGCTGTCGTTCACGAGGGGCATTAGTTGAGGATGAGCTTGGTCAGATCGAGCTTGCCTTGCAGCATCTTCTGCGACGCCATGATGTCGATCCACCATGCCAGTTGCTCCGGCTTCAGAGTCGGATCGGAGCGGTTCGGCGGCGCGGCGCGCACCAGATCGATCGGCGTCTTGGTGAATTTCGCGATCGCCGCCCAGGCTTTTTCCGGGGTCTCGTTGACGATCGTCGCGCCCTCCGCAATGGCAGCGCGAAATTTCCGAAGCGTCTCGGGATTCTTCTCGGCCCAGTCGCGCGAGGCCGCGTAGAAGATGATCGGCTCCGAACGATTCAACTCCGCGCCGTAGCGCGCGCCGACCGTCCCCGTGCCGGCATTGGTCATCCGTGTGACGAACGGCTCGGCCGTCAGCACCGCATCGACGCCGCCGGATTTGATGATGTCCATCTGCGTCGGGAACGTGACCTCGATGAAGTTGACCTTCTTCGGATCGACGCCCTTTTCCACCAGCCATTTCACGAACAGCACATGCAGGAACGCGCCGAGGCCGGGCGCGCCGACCTTCTTGCCGATGAAATCCTTCGGCTCCTTGATCGTGATGCCGTTGCGGACGAAGGCCGCGATATTGCCGTTCGAGGTCGGACCCATCACCGATGCGCCAGCCACCGCGACGAGATCGAGCCCGCCATCCGCGGCTTGCAGGAACACCGTCGATGTCGGCCCGCCGATCTGGACGGAGCCGGACAAGATCGCGGCGGGGATGTTTGAGTTGATGCCGATCAGGACCATTTCAACGGCGAGGCCCTGCTTCTTGAAGAGGCCTTCATCGACGGCGATCATCGCCGAGGCGCAATCCGATGTCGCGGTGCAGCCGACCTGAATTTTGTTCTGGGCGCCGGCTTGCGGCGCGCCGAGCAGCAGCGCCAACAGCATCGCGGTGGCCAGGCGGGCGATCAGTCGGTTCATGAGGCGAACCGAGAGCGTGACCCAGGCATTGTCAAAGACATGAGATCGCCCCTTGTTTATCGATATTTATTCTGTTCATATATTTTTAGAAACGCAAGTGCGCAGATGAGATCACGGGAGACCTCCATGAAGCTCGCGACCTATCGCAGCGGCGACGCCGTCAAAATCGGCGTCGTCAATGTTGCCGAAAACACGGTCTTCGATCTCGCCGCCGCAGCCGCCCGCGCCGGCAAGCCGAATCTGGCTTATGCCTCGATGCTGGCGCTGATCGATGCCGGCGATCGCGCGCTCGACGACGCCCGCAGTCTCGTCGAGAGCCACCGCAGCGACAAATCGCTGTCGATCGGTCTTGGCGCGGTCGAGTTGCTCGCGCCGGTGCCGGAGCCGCGCCAGATGCGCGACGCGATGTCGTTTCCGATCCACATATTGCAAGCGCCGCGCGGCCAGCGTCGTCTGGCCGCGCGCGCGGCCAATAACGAGGCCGAGTTGGCGCGGATCGATGCCGAGCCGCTCGGCGAACTGCCGGAGGTCTATCGCAAGCAGCCGATCTTCTACATCACCAATCGCTTCAGCGTGCGCGGCCCGAACACCACGGTGCAGTGGCCGCGTTATTCCAAGGTGATGGATTACGAGCTCGAATACGGCATCGTCACGAAAAACAAAGGCGCGAACATCAAGGCCGCCGACGCCCAGAATCACATCTTCGGCTACACGATCTTCAACGATTTCTCGGCGCGCGACGCGCAACGCATCGAGATGGAAGGTCGGCTCGGCCCGGCCAAGGGCAAGAGCTTCGATGGCGGCAACGTCATCGGCCCGTGGATCGTAACGCCGGATGAGATCGGCGATCCCTACAAGCTGAAGATGGAAGTGCGCGTCAACGGCAAGCTGCGCTCGGAAGGCAAGACCGACGGCATGCTGTTTTCGTTCGAGCAGATCATCGAGCATGTCAGCAAGGACGAGACCTTGATGCCGGGTGAATTCATCGGCTCCGGTACCGTCGGCAACGGCTGCGGTCTCGAACTCGGCTGGTATCTCGAACATAACGACGAGATCGAACTGGAAGTCGAGAAGATCGGCGTCTTGCGGAATAAGGTGGTGCGGCAGGACTGAGGGACATAACAAAAACCGTCATCGCGAGGAGCAAAGTCGCTCGTTCCGAGCGACGGCGGCGACGCGGCCATCCCATTTCGGTGTTGGAAAGAGCTGGATTGCCTGGCTCAGCACGTCGGCCCGGTGGCCGTGCTGGCTCGCCATGACAAACTTGAATGCAAACAGAAAATTCACAGGGAGCGCCCATGTCCCGTCGCCTGATCGACATCTCCGTGCCGCTGCAAAACGACGTGCCGGCCGATCCGCCGGGCAACCACCCGACGATCAATTATATCGACCACCAGCAGGGCCTGCCACGCATGCTGCAATTCTTCGACGGCCTGAAAGCCGAGGATTTGCCGGACGGGCAGGGCTGGGCGGTCGAGCAGGTGCAACTGTCGACGCATAACGGCACCCATCTCGACGCGCCGTATCATTTTCATC
>JAQGJY010000236.1 GCA_028290325.1 Tardiphaga sp. | reverse complement strand
TGAAAGCCTTCCGGCAATTTTTCCCGGATGGTCTGCTCGATCACGCGCGCGCCGGCGAATCCAATCAGCGCGCCGGGCTCGGCGATTTGCACGTCGCCGAGCATCGCGTAGGACGCGGTGACGCCGCCGGTGGTCGGGTTGGTCAGCACGACGATGTAAGGCAGCTTGGCCTCGCGCAGCATCTGCACGCCGACGGTGGTGCGCGGCAATTGCATCAGCGACAGAATGCCTTCCTGCATCCGCGCGCCGCCGGAGGCCGCGAACATGATGAACGGCGATTTCTTTTCGAGCGCCAGTTCGAGTCCGCGCACGATCGCCTCACCGGCGGCCATGCCGAGCGAGCCGCCCATGAAATCGAAATCCTGCACGGCGATGACGACGCCGGCGCCCTCCAGCTTGCCGAAGCCGACCTTGACGGCCTCGTTCATGCCGGTCTTGGTGCGCGCATCCTTGATGCGATCGACATATTTGCGTTCGTCGCGAAATTTCAGCGGATCGGCCACCACGCTCGGCAGCGCGATGTCGTACCAGGTCTCGTTGTCGAACACCGACTTGAGGCGCGCTTCCGCGCCCATCCGCATGTGGTAGTTCGAGCCGGGAATGACGAACTGGTTCTGCTCGACGTCCTTGTAGAACACCAGCTGGCCGGAGTCCGGACACTTGATCCAGAGGTTCTCCGGCGTGTCGCGGCGCAGAATGCTGCGGATTTTCGGCCGGACGACGTTGGTCAACCAATTCATTTTTGACTCCAATTCCGCCGCAGCGTCGCCACGAGGTTTGGTAACCTCGCCCCTGGCAAAGCAATTGCTTTGCCGGGTCGGAGCGGGTGGTTTGCTGAGCGCGACGCGCGCCAACCGGGTGAGGGGTTGTCTAGCTCAAATATGGCAAGGGAACGACCCCTCACTCCGCGGCCTGTTTCGCGCCCCGGACGCCTTGGGCCAGAGCCGCGACGAGATCAGCGACGGCGCTCACGGTTTTCGGCGTGGCGCGACCGTCGGCATCGAGCGACGCCTTCAAGGCATCGACCAGCGCCGAGCCGACCACCGCGCCGGAGGCGTGCCGCGCGATGTCGCGCGCCGCCTCTGGCGTGCGGATGCCGAAGCCGACGCACACCGGCAGCTTGGTGTGGCGCCGGATGCGCGCCACCGCCGCGCCGACGTCGGAGGATTTCGCGCTGGCGGAGCCGGTGATGCCGGTGATCGAGACGTAATAGACGAAGCCCGACGTATTCGCGAGCACGGCCGGCAGACGTTTGTCGTCGGTGGTCGGCGTCGCCAGGCGGATGAAGTTCAGCCCGGCCCGCATCGCGGGAATGCACAGCTCGCTGTCTTCTTCCGGCGGCAGATCGACGATGATGAGGCCATCGACACCGGCCTGCTTGGCATCGATCAGGAATTGATCGACGCCGTAGATGAAGATCGGATTGTAATAGCCCATCAGCACGATCGGCGTCGTGGCGTCGCCGTTGCGAAACGCCGCGACCATGTCGAGCGTCTTGTGCAGCGTCGTGCCCGCTTTCAGGGCGCGGATGCCGGCGGCCTGAATCGCCGGGCCATCGGCCATCGGGTCGGTGAACGGCATGCCGATTTCGATGATATCGGCGCCGGCGGCCGGCAGCGCCGTGATGATGTCGAGCGAGGTTTTGAGATCGGGATCGCCGGCCATCAGAAAGGTGACGAGGGCCGCGCGGCCTTCGGCCTCCAGCGCTTTGAAACGGGTATCGATGCGGGTTGTCATGATGGGGCGCCAGTGATTGCATACCTCTCCCCGCTGGGGAGAGGTCGGATTGAGCGAAGCGAAATCCGGGTGAGGGGGATGGACAAGTTCAAAGCCAGAGCCAGAAACCTGCGACGATCGCAAACCAGCGCCGAAGCCAGATTATGGCAGGCGTTGCGGGCGCGACGGCTGCTGCGCTGGAAATTCCGGAGGCAGCACGAGATCGGAGGATACATCGTCGATTTCGTGACGATCGACGGGAAGCTCGTCGTTGAAGTTGATGGCGTGACGCATAGCACGGATGCGGAGGTCGCGGGTGATCGCGCGCGACCACGCGCGCTGGAAGATTGTGGGTTCCTGGTTCTACGTGTCAGCAACACCGACGTGTATGACAATCTGGACGGCGTTCTCGAGTTGATCTGGACGACGCTGCCCGAAGCTTGAGGCCCCCTCACCCGACCGACTTCGCTTCGCTGCGCCGGTCGACCTCTCCCCGGCGGGGAGAGGTGAAGCTGCGATCCGGTTTTGAGTTGTCCCACACCACGATCCCAGACGAGAAATTGAAACTTTTCAAAGCGACGCAACGCCAGACCTCTCCCGGATGGAGCGAGATCTAAACGCTCTTGCGACCCAAGCGAGGGGGCATCTGACAAGCGGCAGATCACCCTTTGCCCTTCCTCAAAATCTCCGCGACCTGCGGGATGTCCTTGTCGCCGCGGCCGGACAAATTCACCACCATCAGATGATCAGCGGGCCGCGCGGGGGCCAGTTCCATCACCTTGGCGATGGCATGCGCGGGCTCCAGCGCCGGAATGATGCCTTCGAGCTTCGACAGCAGCTTGAACGCCTCCAGCGCCTCGTCGTCGGTGGCGCTGAGATATTGCACGCGCTTCATCTCGTGCAGCCACGCATGCTCGGGGCCGATGCCCGGATAATCCAACCCGGCCGAGATCGAATGGCCCTCCTCGATCTGTCCATCCCGGTCCATCAGCAAGTAGGTGCGATTGCCATGCAGCACGCCGGCGCGGCCGCCGGCGATCGAGGCGGCGTGCAGCTGAGTCAGACCATGCCCGGCCGCTTCGACGCCGAAAATCTCCACCGAGGGATCGTCGAGGAACGGATGAAACAGTCCCATCGCATTGGAGCCGCCGCCGATGCAAGCGACCAGCGAATCCGGCAAGCGGCCTTCGACCTCCTGCATCTGCGCTTTGGTCTCGACCCCGATGATCGACTGGAAATCGCGCACCATCATCGGATAGGGATGCGGGCCGGCGACGGTGCCGATGCAATAGAAGGTGTCGGCGACATTGGTCACCCAGTCGCGCATCGCCTCGTTCATCGCGTCCTTCAGCGTGCGGGCGCCGACCTGCACCGGCACCACGGTCGCGCCGAGCATCTCCATGCGGATGACGTTTGGCTGCTGCCGCTCGACATCGACCGCGCCCATGAAGACGATGCATTCGAGGCCGAACCGCGCGCACAATGTCGCCGTGGCGACGCCGTGCTGGCCCGCGCCGGTTTCGGCGATGATCCGTTTTTTGCCCATGCGGCGCGCGACCATGATCTGGCCGAGCACGTTGTTCACCTTGTGCGAGCCGGTGTGGTTCAGCTCCTCGCGCTTGAAGTAGATTTTCGCGCCGCCGAGGTGCTGCGTCAGCCGCTCGGCGTAATACAGCGGCGACGGGCGGCCGACGTAATCCTTGAGGTAGCCGTTCATCTCGCGCTGAAACGCCGGATCGGCCTTGGCGTCGGCATAGGCCTGCTCGAGATCGAGGATCAGCGGCATCAGCGTTTCGGCGACGAAGCGGCCGCCGAAGATGCCGAAATGGCCGCGATCGTCGGGACCGCTGCGGAAGGAGTTGGGCAATTGCGAGTTCATGACGTCATCTCGTTGTCGCTGGCGCGCGCGGCGCGAATGAAAGCCTGGATCATCCCGGGGTCCTTGACGCCCGGCGCGGTCTCGATGCCGGACGAGACATCGACGCCACCGGCGCCGGTGACGCGCATGGCCTCGGTGACATTGCCGGCGTCAAGGCCGCCGGACACCATGAACGGAATGTGCAGATCGAGATCGGCCAGCAGCGTCCAGTCGAACACCGCGCCGAGCCCGCCGGGGCGGGTGGCGTCTCGCGGCGGCTTGGCGTCGAACAGGATGCGATCGGCCACCGCGGCCAGGCCGGGCAGCACCGCGAGATCGGCCGCTGTCTCGACCGCCAGCGCCTTCATGACCGGCAATTTGAATTTCTGTTTGATGTCGCGGAGCCGCGCGACGCTCTCCCGGCCATGCAGTTGCAACATGTCGGGACGCAGCGTTTCGATGATGTTCTCGAACTGCGCGTCGTCGGCATCGACCGTCAATGCAACCTTCTGGGCCCGACCATGAGCCAGCCGCCCGAGATCGCGCGCGGCCGACAGGTCGACATGGCGCGGCGAGCGCGGGAAGAACACGAAGCCGACCATGTCGGCGCCCGCGTCCAGCGCCGCGTTGAGCGTCTCCGGCGTGGACAGGCCACAGATTTTGACAAGCAAATGTTGGTTCATGAGTTCAATATAGTCGGTGCCACGATGACTGACTCGCCTTTCCCGAGCGGGGAGCGGTCGGAAGCAAGCGAAGCGCGGCGACCGGGTGAGCGGGTTCGAGCCTATCGATCGTCCGGACCCCTGACCCAGCCTCCAAGCGCCAGCTCGCGCGCGGCCCCACCGGAGGGAGCGCGCAGCAGGCGGCGCAAGGCCTGCAATTCCACTTAAGCTTCTACAACGTCAAACGCGGCCTGTCTCGCTCAGTGGCCCCATAAGTGCGGTCCGGCTGGAGCAGGGCCGGAAGCCGCTGCGCCGGCGGCGGGGCGGCCTGGCGCGACCGCAACTCGTCAAGCTGGCGCTGCGTCCGCGTGGCGTCGGCCTCAAAGCGGCGCGAGGCGCGTCGCCAGCGGCCTTGGCCGAACCAGGTCGCGACGCCGCCGGCAATGACGCCGATGATGACGGCGGCGATGATAACGACGAACAAGGGCAACGTGACGCCGAGCGAGGGATCGACCGTGTTGAACGGATCGAACGAGACGGTGATGACGTGGCGGTTGGCGACCGCGAACACGATAAAAACAATGCCGAGCGGAATCACGATCAACGCGGTCAGGAATTTACGCATCGATTCCTCCACACCGGGTCAAACAGGCTGCGATTCCACGCCGGCGCCCGCGTCGGCGGCGGGCATGCCATCGCGGTTGAGGCGCTCGCGCATTTCCTTGCCGGTCTTGAAGAACGGCACGCTCTTCTGCTCGACCGGCACATGCGCGCCGGTGCGCGGATTGCGGCCGGCGCGGGCCGGGCGATGCTTGACCGAAAACGCACCGAAGCCGCGCAGCTCGACGCGATCACCGCGCGCAAGCGCAGCGACGATCTCGTCGAGAATCGCATTCACGATGTTCTCCACATCCCGCTGATACAAATGCGGGTTGTGTTCGGCGATGCGTTGAACGAGTTCGGATTTAATCATGAACGCTGCGACCCTGGGACAGGGCGGCCATTTCCGTGAAAATACCTTGCACTGTCAAGCCGCTAAATGATGAACGAGACTCCTGAAAAGGCGTGACAAATTTTCAAAAAAGGGATTCGAAACTGCAATCAGGCCGGGAACATTGCCGGCCGATCCGATCCGGTCAATTCGTCGCGCCGGGTCGCCACAGCGCCAGCATGCCGTCGAGGTTCAATTGCTCGGCCGCCTGCAACAGCCCGGTCTGCTCGACCTTGCGTGCGATCGCGCCGAGGCCGACCGCATCGAGCGTCAGCGAGGTCGCGGCGCGCAGGAACGTCAGGTCGCCGAATCTCGGCGTCAGCTTGAACTCGCGCACCGGCAGATCGGCTTTGACTTTCTTCTCGGCGACCAGCCATGCGACGGCGGTTTTCTCATCGCCGAGTTGATCGATCAGCTTGAGATCGACCGCCTGGCGGCCGGTAAAGACGCGGCCATCCGCGACTTTCTCGAGCTGCGCGTCGTCCATGCCGCGCCTGGTCTGCACCATGCCGCGAAACCAGGCATAGGAATCCTTGACCAGCGCGTCGAGCGCCGCGCGGGCTTCCGGGCTGGTCGGCTCGAACCCGTTCGGCGCGGCCTTGAGCGGCGAGGATTTCACCTCCTCGACCCTGACGCCGACGGTCTTGAGCAATTCGGAGACATTGGGAATTTGGAACAGCACGCCGATCGAGCCGACCAATGAGGTCTGTTGCGCGACGATATGATCCGCCGCGATCGCGGCGATGTAACCGCCCGA
>JAQGJY010000464.1 GCA_028290325.1 Tardiphaga sp. | reverse complement strand
TGACGCTTTGCAGGTGAGCGCGCATCTTCGTAAAAACAGCGTTTTCTGCTAAAGACCATCAATCGAAGCGGAAAATCAGATGCGCCCGAGTACCGTCGCTGAGGCTATGGCAAGAATGCAATCCGGCACCGCGCGTGCAGTCGCGCTCGCCGAATGCGTCGATTCGTTCGACCCGGCGCGCACGGCAGACGCCCGATACGGCACGATAGCGGATGAACCGGCTCTGACCGGCGACCCAAGGCTCGATGCGCTTGCCGGTGCGATCGCGGAATATCCGGCGAAACAACGTCAACTCGGCCAAGTGCCGGCCTGGGCGTCGGTCCCCCAGCGCAACATCGATTTGCCTCGGTTCACGGCAACGAACGCTTCGCCCGCCATGCGCGAACACCTCACCTTCTCCAGCCCGGTCGAATTTGCATCGCGCGATATTTTCACCGATGAACGGCCGCTACGCCGCGCGCGCGGCCATCTCGGCGCTCAGGACATCGACACAGCATGATCATCGCCATCGACGGCCCCGCCGCCTCGGGCAAGGGCACGCTCGGCAAACGGCTGGCGGCCCATTATAAGTTCCGGCACCTCGATACCGGCGTGATCTATCGCGCGGTGGCCAAGGTATTGCTCGATGCCGGCGCGGACCTGACCGACGAGAAGCGCGCGGTCGCCGTCGCTTACGCGCTCGACCCCGAGAAATTCGGTAATCCGGCGCTGAAGACCCAGGAGGTCGGCGAGGCTGCATCCGTGGTTTCGACGATTCCGGCGGTGCGGGCGGCCTTGATCAGCTTCCAGCGCCATTTCGCTGGCGAACCGCCCGGCGCGGTGCTCGACGGCCGCGACATCGGCACCGTGATCTGCCCGCATGCCGATGTGAAGATCTTCGTCGTCGCCGATCCGTATGTCCGCGCCCGTCGCCGCACCCTCGAGGCCATCGGCCGGGGCGAGGCCGCCGACGAGGCCGCCGTGCTCGCCGACATCCTCAAGCGCGACGAGCGCGACCGCAATCGCGCGGCCGCGCCGCTAAAGGCCGCCGACGATGCGGTCTTGCTGGATAACTCGCATTTGGATATAGAAAGCGGCGTCCGGGCTGCCATCGACATTGTCGAAGCCGTCCGAGCGGGCCGGCAGCGGATCTGACTCGTCAGATAAATCCGGGCCGTCATTGGAGGAAAGCCCGCTCCCGGTTTCGAGATCGATAGATCCGACCCTCGGACATCATCAGTTTCTGAGCCAGCTTCCGAGCCAGCTTCCAGGCTACGTTTTTCGCGTGCAGGCATGCTGCCGGCCCGTTGACGCAATCAATAATCGCAAGTCGATGGATTGCAGTCGCGGTCGTCAGGAGTTGCGGACCCCTGACACTGCGCGCGCGAAACGCTCTTCAACCGAACGCCGGCAACACCCGCATCTGGAGAACACATGGCTTCGACTGCAACTTCCTCTTACAACCCGTCGCGCGATGATTTCGCAGCGATGCTCGACGAGTCCTTCGCCGGCGGCAATCTGCAAGAAAGCTCCGTCATCAAGGGCATCGTCGTCGCGATCGAGAAGGACATGGCCGTCATCGACGTCGGCCTGAAGACCGAAGGCCGCGTGGCGCTTCGCGAATTCAACGGCCCGGGCCGCGAGAGCGACCTCAAGGTCGGCGACGAAGTCGAAGTGTTCCTCGACCGGATCGAAAACGCCCTCGGCGAAGCCGTGCTGTCGCGCGACAAAGCGCGCCGCGAAGAAAGCTGGGGCAAGCTCGAAAAGGCCTTCAACAACAACGAGAAGGTCCACGGCGTCATCTTCAATCAGGTCAAGGGTGGCTTCACCGTCGATCTCGACGGCGCGGTCGCCTTCCTGCCGCGTTCGCAGGTCGACATCCGCCCGATCCGCGACGTCGCGCCCTTGATGAACAACTCGCAGCCGTTCCAGATTCTCAAGATGGATCGCCGCCGCGGCAACATCGTCGTGTCGCGCCGCACGGTTCTCGAAGAGACCCGCGCCGAACAGCGTCAGGAACTGGTGCAGAACCTCGAAGAGGGTCAGGTCATCGACGGCGTGGTCAAGAACATCACCGATTACGGTGCGTTCGTTGATCTCGGCGGCATCGACGGCCTGCTGCATGTCACCGACATCGCCTGGCGTCGCGTCAATCACCCGACCGAGGTGCTGGCGATCGGCCAGACCGTGAAGGTGAAGATCATCAAGATCAACCACGAGACCCACCGCATTTCGCTCGGCATGAAGCAGTTGCTGGACGATCCGTGGCAGGGCATCGAGGCGAAGTACCCGATCAACGCGCGCTTCTCCGGCCGCGTCACCAACATCACCGACTACGGCGCGTTCGTCGAACTGGAGCCGGGCATCGAAGGCCTGATCCACGTCTCGGAAATGTCGTGGACGAAAAAGAACATGCATCCCGGCAAGATCGTGTCGACCTCGCAGGAAGTCGAAGTGCAGGTGCTCGAGGTGGATTCGGTCAAGCGCCGCATCTCGCTCGGTCTCAAGCAGACGATGCGCAATCCGTGGGAAGTGTTCGTCGAGAAGTATCCGGTCGGCGCCACTGTCGAAGGCGAAGTCAAGAACAAGACCGAGTTCGGTCTCTTCTTGGGCCTCGACGGCGACGTCGACGGCATGGTGCATCTGTCCGACCTCGACTGGAAGCAGCCGGGCGAGCAGGTCATCGACAACTTCAAGAAGGGCGACATGGTCAAGGCCATCGTCCTCGATGTGGATGTCGAGAAGGAGCGCATCTCGCTCGGCGTCAAGCAGCTTGAAGGCGACCCCTTCTCCGAGCCGGGCGACGTCAAGAAGGGCGCTGTCGTGACCTGCGAAGTGATCGAGGTGAAGGAATCGGGCATCGACGTCCAGATTTCCGGCACCGACTTCACGACCTTCATCAAGCGCTCGGAATTGGCGCGTGAGCGTTCCGATCAGCGCGCCGAGCGTTTCGCCGTCGGCGAAAAGGTCGATGCGCGGGTGATCCAGTTCGACAAGAAGGCCCGCAAGGTCCAGGTGTCGATCAAGGCGCTCGAAGTCGCGGAAGAAAAGGAAGCCATCGAACAATACGGCTCGTCCAATTCGGGCGCGACGCTGGGCGATATCCTCGGCAACGCGCTCAAGAAGCGCGGCGACAAGTAAAATAACATCGCTTCATCGCGATGTGGAAAAGGCCCCGGTGCAAACCGGGGCCTTTTTGTTG
>JAQGJY010000450.1 GCA_028290325.1 Tardiphaga sp. | reverse complement strand
ATGGCCAAGAAAGGTTTTCCGGAAAGCTACGATTTGCCGACGCTGCTGTCGTTCCTCAGCGACATCAAGGCCGGCCGCAGCCCGGTGCGCGCGCCGCTTTACTCGCATCTCACCTACGACATCCTGCCGAACACCTGGCAGGAGGTCGACCAACCGGACATCCTGATCGTCGAGGGCGTCAACGTCCTGCAGACCGGGCGACTGCCGCGCGACGGCAAGGCGGTGCCCGTGGTGTCCGACTTCTTCGATTTCTCGGTCTATATCGATGCCGACGAGCCGGTGCTGCGGAAATGGTATGTCGAGCGCTTCCTGGCGCTGCGCGATACCGCGTTTCACGATCCGCGCTCCTACTTCAATCGCTACGCGCTGTTGTCCGACGAGGAAGCCACCGCCACGGCGCTGGCGATCTGGGAGCGGACCAACCTCGCCAATCTCGAAGACAACATTCTGCCGACGCGGCCGCGCGCGACGTTGATCCTGAAAAAAGGCGCGGATCACGTTGTCGAGTCGGTGGCCTTGAGAAGGCTGTGATTCCCGGGCGCGCGCGAACCGCGATGCGCAACCGCGCATCGGGGAATCCGAGCAAGTTCACCGCGCCCAGCCGGTTGCGATTCCGGGCTCGAGTCCCCGCGACGCGGCCGCGCCCCGGAATGACGGCGTGGTCGCTAGGCCCGGCCCTCGAAATGCGCCGAATAGCGCGCCGCGATCGCTGATACCGGCAGCACGATCAGCACATCCGTGGTGCCGAACTGATGGTCGATCACGGCGCCATCGCCGATGAAAGCCCCGACGCGCAGATAGCCTTTGACGAGCGGCGGCAGCGCGCGCAACGCCGCCCTCGGATCGATCGCCTGTTTTGCCAGCCGGTTCATCTCGACGCGGCGCCACGATTGCGCCGGCGCGTGCCACGGCTCCGGCGCGCGCGCATAATGATGCAGATAGGATAGCGGCAGCGCGAGGCGGTCGGCGTCGGTGCCGTCAAGCGACGCGCACCCGATCATGACGTCGATGCGGTTCATGCGCACGTAATTCCAGATGCCGCGCCACAGCAGCTCGACGGTGCGTTTGGTGCGATAGGCCGGCAACACGCAGGAGCGCCCGAGTTCGAGAAACCGCAGGCCGTGGTGCCGCGCCAGCATCGGCGCGAGATCGAACTCGTTCTCGCTGTAGAATCCATGATGCGCGTCGGCCATCTCCTGTCGCAGCAGGCGATAGGTGCCGACGACCGGCTGATGGCCGCGCATCGTCGGCGGCGCGTCGTGGTCGATCACCATCAGATGATCGCAAATCTTGTCGAACGCATCCTTGTCGCGCCGCGCCAGCAATGTCGCGGCGTCGGCGATGGCGTGGCCGTGTTTGTAGAACACGTTGTAACGC
Organism: Tardiphaga sp.; assembly: GCA_028290325.1. Classification (GTDB taxonomy): domain Bacteria; phylum Pseudomonadota; class Alphaproteobacteria; order Rhizobiales; family Xanthobacteraceae; genus Tardiphaga. Next base: position 3,249 of record JAQGJY010000450.1, on the reverse strand, counting down.
AGCTTCTGCGCGCGCTTGATATCACTCTTGTGCTGCGCGAGCCGTACTTCGAGCGGACCGATCCGCCCGAGCGAGGTGATGGGTCGTTCACGGACGAGATGCGGCGCGACGCCCCTGAACCAGTCGCCGGTGGCGCGCGCGGCCAGACCGGCATGGCCGGGCAGCAGCTCGATCAGGCGTTGCGTCGCGCCGATCCGTCGAACCTCGTCCATGCCGATCTCCGATGGCCCGTCCGGTTCGGGCCTCTCGACGACCAGACATCATAGGATGCCGACCATGATGTGAAGGTTCGGCAACAATACCGTGACATCGCCCGGGCGGACCACTACGCCGCCGCGCTACCGGCCGGCGATCCCAGCGCGCCGAGCGCGGCCACCAGCTTGTCGCGATCGAGTGGCTTGACCAGGAAGGCATCGAGGCCGGCCTCGAAACAGGCCAGGCGGTCTTCGTTCAGCGTATTCGCGGTCAATGCCAGAATGCGCGTATGACGGGCGCTGAAGGTTTCGCGGGCGCGGATCATTTTGGTGGCCGCGATGCCGTCCAGCACGGGCATCTGGATGTCCATCAAAACCAGGTCGAACGGCCGTCCGGCGGCTTCCGCGTCGCTCCAGGCGCGGACGGCGGCCTCGCCATTGCCGGTCATGACGGTGTCGTGGCCGAGCCGCGTCAACACGGCGCGCATCAGCAACGCATTGATCTCGTTGTCTTCCGCGACCAGCACCGACAAGCGGCGCGGGCCGTTGACGGGATCCGCGATGTCGGCGGGCGGATCGGCCGCGATCGACGGCGACGCCACCGACGCCGGCTGCTCATGCGGCTCATGCGTCGCCAGGCGGGCGGCGAGCGACGCCGCGCGCAACGGCTTCACGAGATAGCCGGTGAAGGCCGAGCGATCGCCCGGCAGCGCGTCCTGTCGCGTCGCCGGCGTTAGCAGCACGATGCGGCGTTCGCTATGCGGCCGCGCCGCCTGCGCGACGGACTCGATATCCTCACCATCGCAGCCGCGATCGATCAGCACCGCGTGCCAGGGTCGTTCCGGCAGCAGCGCGCGGGCCACCGACAGATCGCTGACCGAACAGACCTGGGCGCCCCAGCCTCGCAGCCGGTCGGCGATCAACCCGGCTTCGACGGATTGCGGCATCACCAATAGCACCGCGCGCCCGGCGAGATCGGGTGCGACAAACGCCGCGCGATCGGCATCGCTGCCGGCGAGCGGCAGCGTCGCGGTGAAGGTCGCGCCCTCGCCCGGCGCGCTGTGCAGCGTGATGCGGCCGCCCATCCGCCGCACGATCCGCTCGCTGATGCTGAGGCCAAGTCCGGTGCCGCCGTAGTTGCGCGCGATCTGGTCGTCGGCCTGCTCGAAGTCGCGGAAAATTCGCGTCTGCGCGTCCGGCGCGATGCCGATGCCGGTGTCGCGGACCTGGAAGCTGATCTCGCCGGCCGTGTCGCCGGGCCCGACGATGACGGCGACGCCGCCGCGCGGCGTGAACTTGATCGCGTTGCCGGCGAGATTGAGCAGCACCTGCCGCAGCCGCGCGGCGTCGCCGATGACATGGCTCGGCAAGCGCTCGTCGACCGACGCGGCGATCTCGATGCCGCGCTGCTGCGCGCGCGGCGCCAGCAACTCGACGAGATCCTCGATCAGGGGGGCCAGCGCGAACGGCTTGACGTCGAGATCGATCTTGCCGGCTTCGATCCGGGAATGATCGAGCAATTCCTCGATCAGCGTCAGCAGCGCGTCGCCGGATGTCTTGATGGCCTTCGCGTAGGTGGTCTGCTCCGGCGACAGCGCCGTATCGAGCAGCAGCCCGCTCATGCCGATGATGCCGTTCAGCGGTGTGCGGATTTCATGCGAGGCCATCGCCAGGAAGCGCGACTTCGCGGCACTGGCGGCATCGGCCTGATCGCGGGATTCCGCCAGCACATGTTCGGTTTGCGCGCGGGCGGTGACATCGCGGCCGACGCATTGCATCTCGGCGATGCTATGCGCGTCGCTCCGCACCATCGCCTCGCGCCATCCGATCCAGCGCGGCCCATCGGCGGTCGCGATCTTCTGGTCGAAGCAGCGCGTGCCGCTCGGCTCGGTGGTGACGGGGGTTTGATCCAGCACCGGCAATTGAAAATCGGTGCCGATCAATTCCATGCGGCCGCGCAGCGCCAGCGCGCAGAACGCATCGTTGACATGGCTGATCGTGCCGTCCGCCGCGCGCAGCACGATCAGGTCGCCCTGCGATTCGAACAGGCTGCGGGCGCGATCCTCGGCCTCCTTCAATTCCCAATTGCGATCGACGAGGGCTTCGTTATGCACGGCCATCACGCGTAGCCGGCGATTGATGACGCGCAGCCGCATGCTGAGCGCGGCCAGCGCCGCGCAGGCCAGCGCGAACAATAAGCTCGCGCCGATCGCGAACGCATGCGGATCGTAGCCGGAATTCGGCGAACGGCTGCCGGACATGAAGCCATAGGCGCCGCCGAACGCGGCCGAAAAAATCACGGAGGCGCGCAGCGTGAAATTGATCAAGGGATAGCGCCGCGCGAAGCGGCGCGCTCGCACTCTCCATCGCGGTGTCAGCGTCATCGTCACTCCCGCCATTGCTGCGCCGTTCGATCTTGGCGCAACAGTGTCGTGGCGATCTTGCCAATCGCTTGCCACGCCGCCTCTGACGGCCGCGCATTGCCGACAGGCTTAACGAAACGTTACAAAGCGGCGGCGGCCATGCGCGCGTGCTGGCCGCTGGCGCCGACGATCAGCGCCGCGGCGTCGCGCGGCGTCACGGTCTTCGAGCGCACATAGATGCGGTAATCCGCGTCGGCGTCGCGCGACAGATAGACCACCGGCCCGGCGGCGGACGCCTCAGGGCTGATGCCGATCATCAGCGTCGCGGCGGTGGCGCCGCAACTGCCGTCGGCGACGCTATCGGCATCGTCGGCGATGACGAGGTCGGCGCTATCGGGCGTATCGACGATCTGGACGCGGACCGTGGCGCGCGACGGATCGTCGGTGAAGGCGACATGGGATTGCGCCTGCCACGGCGCGGTGGCGAGCTGCACCGAGGTCGCTCCGATGCTGATGCAGGGCTGGTCCGCCGGCAGCCATTCGCCGCGCGCGAACGCCGCGGCGAGGATCACGGGGATCGACGACGCCAGAATCTTCAATCGCAACATGATACGCACCTGCTCAGACACGGCCCGAAACGCGGGATATGGTTGGCGGAGTGTGAAGGAAAGTCGTTACCGTCAGGTTGATGC
>JAQGJY010000439.1 GCA_028290325.1 Tardiphaga sp. | reverse complement strand
GGCCCGCTCGATGCGATCCGTTTCAAGTGGACCGCGCGACGCGACGACAATGGCGACTACTTTGTCGATGAGACGATCGGCGAGCAGTCGCGTGCAATCTCAAGCGGTCCGATGGCGGAAGACGAAGTCGTCGCCTTTGTCGACGCGCGTGTGCAGGAAGCACGCGAGCGGTTCGATAGGCTGAAGACCGACATGACGATGCGGCCGGCGGATCCGTCGGCCGCGCGCATCGCGGTCGAGCGCGCGCATGTCGAACATGACGCCAGCGAGGATCAGGGCTTTTAGCTCACGCCGGCGTTGGCATCATTTCCAGCTTGGAAAATGATGTGGCGAGCAATCCAGTTTGTCTGTGCGAGCGAGAAGCCGGATAGCCGCGCTCGCCGACATGCCGCGACGTCGCCTAACATTGGCGACTGGCAATGACGCGCCGCGCCTTTATTTCATCAATTCCTTCGCCACGGCCATGTAAGCCGGTAGCGTGACCGGGTCGTTGCCGGCGTTGGCGGCGACCGGATGCGAGGCGTAGCGCACGATCACCATCTCGGCGGTCGGATCGACATAGATGTTCTGCCCATAGATGCCGCGCGCCATGTAGGCGTTATGCGCGTTGTGCGTCACCCACCACATGTCCTTATAGGACCAGCCGGGCAACAGCTTGTAGCCGGCCGTCGCGAATTTCGCCTTGTCGCCGCCCGCCGCAATTTCCGCAACGGCGGCTTCGGGCAAAACCTGCTGGCCGTTGGCGCGCCCCCTGTTCCGCATCATCTCGCCAAAGCGCGCGAGATCGCGCAAGGTGGTGTTAAGGCCGCCACCGCCGGATTCCGTGCCGATGCTATCGACCATGAAATACGCATCGCTTTCCATGCCGAGCTTCGACCAGATCTGCGACGACAACAGCTCCGCCATCGATTGTCCGCTGGCGCGTTTGACGATCCAGGCCAACACCTCGGCATTTGAGGTCTTGTAGGCGAAGCCGTTGTCGTGTTCGCCCTCCTTGTCCAGCTTCACCAGGAATTCGAAGAAGCTGCGCGGTCCCTGATAATTCGGACCGAACGGGATCATGCCGCCGGCGCGAGCGTAGTCGAAGACTTCGGCTTTAGGGTCGGCGTAATTCTCGGAATATTTGACGCCGATGGTCATGTCCATCACCTGCCGCACGGTGGCATCGCCATAGGCCGAGGCCTTCAATTCCGGCACGTATTGCGTCACCGGCGCGGCCGGATCGAGCTTGCCTTGCGCCGCAAGCATCGCGGCCAAAGTGCCGACAAAGGACTTCGTGACCGAGAATGCCAGATGCGGCCGTTGCGTCGCGCCCTCGCCAAAATACTTCTCGTAGATCACCTGGCCTTTGTGCAGCACCAGAATGCCGTCGGTATAGGTCAGGGCCAACGCCTCGTTGAACGTCGTCGCCTTGCCGTCCATCGTGGTCAGCGCGATCGCGCCGAGATCACGTTCGGCGCGAGGCAGCGTCGCCACCGGTCCATCACCGCGCCCCACCGTTGCGGTCGGCACAAGTTCGCGGATATGGCTGAACGCCCAGCGGCTCTGCGGAAATCTCGAGCTCGAACCATCGCCGAAACGAACGAGTTTGTCCGGCGCGGGCGGAAAGCCCTGCATCCAGCCCATCGCCTTCGGGTCGCTTTGCGCGGCATCGAGCGGCGGCGGGGTTTGCGCGTCAGCGACGCCGGCGGCGAGAAGGCTCATGCCGGCCAGCGCCAGGCCTGAAAGGCAAACTGTCTGAAGCGCATGCTTGAAAACCTTCATGATGGATCTCCCGATGGTCGTTTCTTGTTGGCGACAGGTTAGCCCGGCGAACGCCGCCACGCCAGGCGCCAAAAACCCGCCGGTGAACCTGCATCTTGTCTGCGGCGACCGAGTCGACAGGCGGTCCCCGGCGGTGTTGAATGGGGCGTTCATCATATTGCGAACGGCCTTGTTTTGTCGGTGCGGATTTTGCCCGCCCAGGAGATCATAATGACCAGATGGATTGCGCTGGCAGGCATTGTGGCGACAGCTTTCGCCGCCGCAACGGCTGCCCAGGCTCAAGACCGCTATCGATTCAACATCGACGGCCAGGCTATCCGCATCGACCAGCCACGCAATTGCCATTCATCGGATTGCGTGTCGGTGTCGATCCCCGGTTATTACGAACGCGATGGCCGCCGCAGCCGGCGAGCCAAAAAGGCAGAGCGCGACCGCCTGGCGAAAGCGAAAGCGGCGGCGCAATCCAACACGGAAGCCAAGGGCGATCTCAAGGCCGAGCCGACAAGCGGAGTGAAGGACGAGCCGAAGAATGACTCGCGGTTGAGCTCGCAACCTTCGACCGATACACCGGCCGCCGCGCCCGCCGCCAAGGTTGCCGCCGTCCCATCAAGCCGCGCGTTGGCGCCGAAGAGGCCGAACGCCTCGCCGCTCGGTATCTGGCTGACCGAAGAAACCAACGGCAAGGTCCGCATCGAACCCTGCGGCGATAATCTGTGCGGCTACGCGATCGACCCGAAAAGCGGCGACAAGGCCGACAAGGTGCTGATCGATATGGTCGCCAACGGCCCGAAATGGACCGGCCGCATCTTCGATCCCGGCAATGGCAACAACTTTGATTCCAGTATCGCGTTGAGCGGACCGGATTCGTTACGCGTGCAAGGCTGCCCGACCAACGCGACCTTCTGCGGCAGTCAGACCTGGACCCGGATCAACTGAGCGAACCGCGCCGAGACCAGGAACGACATCGCCTCTAGGTCTCCACCGGCTTCGCGTAATCCGCGTCGCTGACCATCTCCATCCACGTCGCGGTGTTGCCGTCCTGCGCTTCCTGCATCGCGATGTGGCACATGCCGTGATCCGGCGCCGCGCCGTGCCAGTGCTTTTCACCCGGCGGGATCCACACGGTATCGCCGGGCTTGATCTCGCGTACCGGACCGCTCGCGGTCTGGATGCGGCCGATGCCGGAGATCACATACAGCGTCTGGCCGAGCGGGTGACTATGCCAGGCGGTGCGCGCACCCGGCTCGAACGTCACCCGAAACGCGGCGATCCGCGCCGGCGCCGGCGCGGTGATGATCGGATCCTGCCACACCGTGCCCGTGAAATAATTGTCCGGCGCGCGTTTGGTGGCGCGCTGACCCGCGGGGATCAATTCCATCGCTTTATCCTTTCGCCTTGAAGGCGGCGTAGCGCGCCTTGGTCTCGGCATTCATCGGGTAGAGGCCGGGCAGAACCGCGCCGTTATTCACTTCCTCGACGATCCAGCCTTCCATCCGTTCCTGCTCTGGCCCCTCGGCGAGCACGTGGTCGAGCAGCGCTTTCGGGATCAGGACCGCGCCATCCTGATCGGCGACGATCACATCGTCCGGAAAAATGGCGACGCCGCCGCAACCGATCGGTTCGCCCCAACCGACGAATGTCAGCCCGGCGACCGAGGGCGGCGCGGCCGCGCCATCGCACCAGACCGGCATGCCGGTGCCGAGCACGCCTTCGAGATCACGCACCGCGCCGTCGGTGACGAGCGCGGTGACCTTGCGCTTCATCATGCGCGCGCAAAGGATGTCACCGAAAATGCCGGCGTCGATGATGCCCATGGCGTCGACCACGGCGATACAACCTTCCGGCATCGCCTCGATCGCGGCCCGCGTCGAGATCGGCGACGCCCACGACTCCGGCGTCGCGAGGTCTTCACGCGCCGGCACGAAACGCAGTGTGAAGGCGGGGCCGACCAGACGCTCCTGCCCCGGACGCAACGGACGCGAGCCGCGCAGCCAGACGTTGCGCAATCCCTTCTTCAGCAGCACGGTCGTGATGGTCGCGGTCGAGACTTTTGACAGCGTGGCAATTGCTTCGGGCGTAAGGGACATCGGACGTTGGCTCCAGTTGATTTCCGGCGTGCATGTTGCGGGCGATGGGCGCGGCGTCAAGGTGGCTCGCGCAATGATCTCGATCATTCAGCTTTATCGCTGACATGCCGATTAATTAATTGAACATGCTCAGTTATTTTCGGGTTGCGGATTTCACCGCGGCGCGGGATGCGGTAGCATCCACCATTGCCGACGAGTAACCCCATGGCCGCCATTAACCCACGTGCCCCGCCCCGGCTGCTGCCCAGCGGCGACAGCGCCATTACGGTCGAGTTTAGCCGTGCGATCGATGCGACCGCCAATGCCCGCGTGCTCTCGCTCGACGCGTTGCTGGCGACTGAATCGATCGAGGGCGTTCGCGAGTCCGTGCCGACCTATCGTTCGCTGCTGGTCCAATACGATCCGGTCGTCATTGGATTCGACGATCTCGGAGCGCGACTGCTCACGCTGGCGGAGCGCGCCGCGCCGCTCGCGACCGCGACACGGCGCTGGCGCATCCCGGTCCTGTACGGCGGCGAGTCCGGCGTCGATCTCGAGGATGTTGCCAAGGCACTCGACACCACGCCGGATGATATCGTGAGGCGTCATGTGGCCGCCGATTACCGCGTGGCGATGATCGGCTTCACGCCGGGCTGGTCGTATCTCAGCGGGCTCGAGCCTGGCTTGCACATGCCGCGCCGCCAAAATCCGCGCTTACTGACGCCAGCCGGCACGATCTCGATTGGCGGCGTCCAGACCGGCGTGCAATGCCTTGCTGGCCCAAGCGGCTGGCATCTGCTCGGCCGCACGCCGGTCCGAACCTATCAGCTTGGTCGCGATCCGGTGTTTCTGCTGGAGCCCGGCGATGCCATCAGCTTCGGCGCCATCGATGACAAGGTTTTCGCCGAGATGGACCGAGCCGCCGAGGCCGGCGAGGCTGTCGCCGAGATGATCGCATCATGATGCGGCTTACGATCACGGCGATCGGGCCCGCAAGCTCCGTTCAGGACGGCGGCCGCTATGGCGCGCAACGTTACGGTCTGACGCCGAGCGGCGCGATGGACCCGCTGGCGCTGGCGACGGCGAACGCGATCGTGGGCAACGCGATTTTCGCGGCGGCGATCGAGATCGGCCCGTTCGCCGCGACGCTGACGGCGAGCGGCGGCGCCGTGTATCTGGCGCTGGCGGGCGCGGAACGACCCGCCGATATCGACGGCCGCGCGTTGCGGATGCCGCAATCCTTCACATTGCACGACGGCGAAACTTTGAAGCTGGGTTTCGCGCGCAATGGTGCGTTCAGCTATCTCGCGCTCGCGGGCGGTGTGCCGGGCGAACCGATGTTCGGCAGCCTTGCCGTCAACGCCCGGGCCGGCCTCGGCAGCCCCTACCCGCG
>JAQGJY010000391.1 GCA_028290325.1 Tardiphaga sp. | reverse complement strand
AATGCGCCGAGCGCCTTGATCACGAGGTCAACTCCGGAACGGCGTGGCTGCCGTCGGCGCGGGCCAGCAGATTTTGCACCGCCGTCACCGCGCCGAGATCGAGCGTGCCGTACAAATGTGGAAACAGGTCGCCGTTGCGAGACGGTTCCCAGCGCAGCGCCTCGCCGAGCGCATCGGCATCGATCGTGATCAGAAACATATCGGTTTGGCCTCGATAATGCTTGGCGAGCGTGCCTGCCAGTTGTTCGGCCATCGAAAAATGAATGAAGCCGTCGCGCGCGTCGTCGGCGCTACCGCGATAAAGGCCGGCGCGCTCGGCTTCGCGCCAGGCCGGCGCCGGACAGATCTTATAAATCGCTCGCACCCGGCCGCGCTTTCCTGCTGGCATTGTTGGGGTGACCGTATCGGTGCCACGAAGCGACTTCAAGGCTGCCGATTTCGCGCCGAGGGGTATTGCGGAACCTATTGATTGGAGGTAATAATTCCTAGTTGCGGCATACCCAGTCAAGCAGGACAACGACGATGCTGACACACAGCCAAATTTGGGGCGCACTGGATCGCCTCGCCGAGCGGTCCGGGCTTTCGGCTTCGGGCCTCGCGAAACGTTCGGGCCTGGACCCGACCACATTCAACAAATCCAAACGCATCACGCCTGATGGCCGCGAGCGCTGGCCCTCGACCGAATCCGTCGCCAAGGCCTTGGCCGCGACCGGCGTCACCATCGATGCGTTCGTGCAATATATCGACGACAAGGCCCGCGCCGTGCAGTCGGTGCCGCTGATCGGTTTCGCGCAGGCCGGCAATGGCGGCTATTTCGACGATGGCGGCTTTCCGGTCGGCAAGGGTTGGGACGAAGTCGGCCTGCCGTCGGTCAACGACCAGCACGCTTACGCGCTGGAAATTTCCGGCGATTCGATGAAGCCGGCCTATCGCGATGGCGACATCATCGTGGTCTCGCCCGGGACGCAGATCCGGCGTGGCGACCGCGTCGTGGTGAAGACGAAGGAGGGTGAGGTGCTGGTGAAAGAACTCAAGCGCCGCACCGCCAAGACGCTGGAATTGCAGTCGCTCAACCCGCTTCATCCGGACCGGACGTTCGCGCCGTCCGAGGTGGATTGGATCGCGCGGATCGTTTGGGCCAGTCAGTAAGGCCGCGATCGAATTCGTCATTGCAGTCGCGGCCTTCGCGAGCTGGATGGCCGCGATTCGTCGATCGCCGTATCATATCAGCGGTAGCCTGGCCGTCGCCTTGAGCCGGTCCAGCACGATCGACGAGCGCACATGCGCGACGCTTTGATGCGGCATCAGCACATTGTTGACGATCTCCGACAGGCTCTTGAGATCGCGCAGCACCGTCTTCAGCAGATAGTCCGCATCGCCGGTCAGCGCATAGGCCTCCTGGATCGCGCCGGTGCGCAGCACCAGCGCGCGAAATTTGTCGGCATTGTCCGGCGAATGCGTTGCCAGCGTGATGTGAATGAAGGCGATCACGTTGAAGCCGAGCGCCTCGCTCGCAAGGTCCGCGCGATAGCCGGAGATGACGCCGTCCTGCTCCAGCCGCATCCGCCGCCGCGAGCATTGCGACGCCGACAGGCCGGCGAGATCGGCCAACTGCTGATTGGTCAGCCGGCCATCATCCTGCAACGCGGCGAGCAGTTTGAGATCGAAGCCATCGACGGCGATCATGCGTGACAAAGCCTTTCGATGCACGGTCCATGCACGAGAATAGCTTTTCAGACGCCATTTTGCACGCTCAATGCAGGCAACGTGACCGATAATGCAATCACCAACGAGGGAGATTTGCCATGGGTCCGTTTCCGCACGACGCGCCGCCGGCCACGATCACGACCGAGAATCCGATGGGCACCGATGGCTTCGAGTTCGTCGAATACGCCCATCCCAGACCCGAGGAATTGCATGCGCTGTTTCCCCTGATGGGGTTTAGCGCCGTGGCGAAACACAAGACCAAGGCGATCACCGTCTATCGCCAGGGCGATATCAACTATCTCGTCAACGAGCAGCGCGGCACGCACGGTCACGATTTCGTCGCGGCGCACGGCCCGTGCGCGCCGTCGATGGCGTTTCGTGTCGTCGATGCCAGGCGCGCTTATGAGCGCGCGCTGTCGCTCGGCGCGGAGCCCGCCGACGCGACGCCAGCGCAAAAGTCGCTCGACGTGCCCGCGATCAAGGGCATCGGTGGCAGCCTGTTGTACTTCGTCGATCGCTACCGCGCGCAGGGCTCCGACAAGGGCTCCGCCTATGATGCGGAATTCGACTGGCTCGGCGCCGCCGATCCGCGCCCGGCCGGCGCCGGATTGTTCTATCTCGATCACCTCACGCACAACGTCCATCGCGGCCGCATGAATGTGTGGACCGGCTTCTACGAAAAGCTGTTCAACTTCCGCCAGATTCGATTCTTCGACATCGAAGGCCGCGCGTCGGGCCTGTTCTCGCGCGCGCTGACCAGTCCCGACGGCAAGATCAGAATTCCGATCAACGAGGATGCCGGCGAGGCGGGCCAGATCGAGGAATATCTGGCGACCTATCGCGGCGAGGGCATCCAGCACATCGCCTGCGGCGTCACCGACATCTATCGCACGATCGAGACGTTGCGCGCCGCCGGTCTGCCGTTCATGCCCGCGCCGCCCAAGACTTATTTCGAGAAGATCGATGCGCGTTTGCCTGGGCATGGCGAGGATGTCGCAAGGCTGGAAAAGAACGGAATCCTGATCGACGGCGAAGGCGTCGTCGATGGCGGCCACACCAAGGTGTTGCTGCAAATCTTTTCGGCCAATGCGATCGGGCCGATCTTCTTCGAGTTCATCCAGCGCAAGGGCGACGACGGATTTGGCGAGGGCAACTTCAAGGCGCTGTTCGAATCGATCGAGGAAGATCAGATCCGGCGCGGCGTGCTGAGCGTCGGGGATCAGCGAGTGGCATAAGTTTAAATCCGCGTCGCGCCATCGACCGCCGATCACCGGGTTTGACCCGGTGATCGATCCTCGTCGAAAAGTCTTTTTCGCCTGTCGATGGATGCGCGGGTCGGGCCCGCCTATGATGGCCTCGTTATCCGATGACCGGCTGCGCGACCCCGGAATCTCACGTCGCCCACGCTTTGGCCTGCGCGGCCAGCTCGCCGGTCTGCATCTCGCGCACCGATGACGGCGTGCGCGAGAAACGCGGCGCCGGGCCGGGCTGCGTGTGGCCGCCGTTTTGCACGAACACACCGCGCGCGACCATGTGCGGATGCCTGGTCGCTTCGGTCATCGTCAGCACCGGCGCGAAGCAGACGTCGGTGCCTTCCATGATCGCGCACCATTGGTCGCGCGTTTTGGTTTTGAACACGGCGGTGAGTTTGTCGCGCAACGGTCCCCAGTTCTTCGGATCCATCTGGCCGTCGAACTGGGCGTCGGTCAGTCCCGCGAGCTCACGCAACTGCGCGTAGAATTGCGGTTCGATCGAGCCGATCGAAATGAAGCCGCCGTCCTTGCATTCGTAGACGCCGTAGAAATGCGCGCCGCCGTCGAGCATGTTGGCTTCGCGCTCTTCCTTCCAGCGGCCGGTCGCCATCATGTCGAAGAACATCGTGATCAGCGAGGCCGCGCCGTCGCACATCGCGGCGTCGACCACCTGACCCTGCCCGGAACGGCCTGCTTCCAGCATCGCCGCGAGCATGCCGACGACGAGATACAGCGCGCCGCCGCCGAAATCGCCGACCAGATTGAGCGGCGGCACCGGCTTGTCCTTGCCGCCGATCGCGGCCAGCGCGCCGGTGATTGAGATGTAATTGATGTCATGGCCGGCCGCGAGCGCCAGCGGACCATCCTGCCCCCAGCCGGTCATGCGGCCGAAGACGAGCTTCTTGTTGCGACCGCGCACGACATCCGGCCCGAGACCGAGCCGCTCCATCACGCCCGGACGAAAGCCTTCGAGCAGCGCATCGGCGCCATCGAGCAGCGTCAGGACTCCGGCGACCGCCGCCTTGTCCTTGAGATCGACGGTGATGACCTGACGGCCGCGCGCGGCGGCGCCCTTCGGCATCTGGTTCGGCCGCACCAATGTGATGACCTCCGCGCCCATATCCGCGAGCAGCATGGCGGCGAACGGCCCCGGCCCGATGCCGGCGAATTCGACGATGCGGAAGCCGGTCAGCGGGCCGGTCGGGCGGGATGTGGCGGTCGGGCTTGTCGTGTTCTGCACCTTGGGTGTCCCTTGTTGGCTGTTCGTCGTTTGGCGTCCTCGATGAGAACGACCCTGCGAACGGTTGCGTCGGGAAAACTGTCTATGCTGGTGCGGGTTTCGGCAAGCGCCTTTTGCTTGCAGCCGGCGCGTGGCGCCATGCGGCGCGGCCCGGACACGCAATGAAAAGCCGGCGCGATCGGACGCGCCGGCTTTTTCAGATCTGGCGTGGTGCGTCAGTTCAGCTTGGCGCGAACGTCGGCGATGCCCTTGGACATCAGATCGTCGGCGACCGAACCCTTGACCGACTGCGACATCACCATCGCCGCGGCGGCGACAGCGGCATCGGCGGCGGCGGCGCGCACGTCGGCCATCGCCTGGGCCTCGGCCATCGCGATCTTGCTCTCGGCCGATTTGGTGCGACGGGTGACGAAATCGTCCATCTTGGTCTTGGCCTCGGCGGCGATGCGTTCGGCTTCCGCCTTGGCATTGGCGACGATCTCGTCGGCTTCGCGCACCGCGGTCTCGCGACGGGCGCGATATTCGGCGAGCAGCTTCTGGGCTTCGTCCTTCAGGCGGCGGGCGTCGTCGAGTTCGGCCTTGATCCGGTCACGACGGCTATCCAGCGCCTTCAGCACCGTGCGGTGAATGCCGAAATAGCCGAACACGCCCATCAGAATGAGGAAGGAGACGGCGACCCAGAATTCAGCTTGCAGTCCGAACATCTCTTATCCCTTCAGCGAGGCGTCGAGCGCGGCGTTGACCGCGCCGGCGTTCGGGTTGCTGCCGGTGAGCCGTTCGACGATCGCGGTGGCGGCCTCCGCCGCGATCGCGCGGACATTGCCCATCGCCGACTGGCGGGTGACCGCGATTGTCTTTTCGGCCTCGACCAGTTGCGCCGCGAGCCGCTCGTCCAGACTCTTTCTCAATTGCTCCTGTTCGGCATTGAGCTTGTCACGCACGTCGTTGGCGATCGCCTGCGCTTTGGCACGGGCGTCCGCCAGTTCGGTTTCGTAGGCCTTCAGGGCCTTGTCCGATTCGTCTCGCAGACGCGCGGCTTCGTTCAGGTCGGTATCGATCGCCGCCTGACGGGTCGCGAGAATGCCGCCGACGCGCGGCAGCGCGAAGCGCGAGACGATCAGATACAGCAGCGCGAACGCGATCGCGAAGGACACCAGCTGCGAAGCAAAGGTGTCCTTGTTGAAGGGCGGAAATTCCGCCTTGTGTCCGCCGTCCGCCGCGCTGTGCGCGGTGGTCCCGGATTTGCTCTGACCAGTCGCCACAGCGGTCTCCCTATCGATCGGCCGCGCGCATGAGCGAGCGCGACGGCCGGATCAGTTGCAGTTCTTTAGACGGCGAACAGCAGCAGCAGCGCGATCAGCAGCGAGAAGATGCCGAGCGCTTCCGTCACGGCGAAGCCGAAGATCAGGTTCGCGAACTGGCCCTGCGACGCGGACGGATTGCGCAGCGCGCCGTTGAGGAACTGGCTGAAGATCATGCCGACGCCGATGCCCGCGCCGCCCATGCCGAGACAAGCGATGCCGGCGCCGATGTACTTTGCTGCGATCGGATCCATGGTGAAACTCCTTCTTGAGATCAGGTTGAGTGAGGTGAGGGTGGAATTCAGCGAGCCGTGACGACGATCAGTGGCCCGGATGAAGCGCGTCGTTGAGATAGATGCAGGTCAGGATGGTGAAGACGTAGGCCTGCAGGAAGGCGACCAGAAGCTCCAGCGCCGTCAGCGCGGTCGTCATGGCCAGCGGCAGCACCGCGCCGAAGATGCCGAGCGCGCCGAGCGCCGACAGCGACGTGACGAAGCCCGCGAACACTTTCAGCGTGATGTGGCCGGCCAGCATGTTGGCGAACAGACGCACCGAATGCGACACCGGGCGCGACAGGAACGAGATGATCTCGATCACCATGATCAGCGGCAGAATGTAGATCGGAATGCCGTGCGGCACGAACAGCTTGAAGAAGCCGAGGCCGTTTTTGTAGATGCCGTAGATCAGAACCGTGAGGAACACCATCAAGGCCAGCGCCAGCGTGACGATCAGATGGCTGGTGACGGTGAAGGTATAGGGAATGATGCCGATCAGGTTCGCGGTCAGCACGAACATGAACAGCGAGAATACGAAGGGGAAGAACTTCATGCCTTCTTCGCCGATGCTCGATCGCATCGTGTTGGCGACGAATTCATAGGACAGTTCGGCGACCGACTGCATGCGATCCGGCACCAGCCGCTTGCCGGCGCTGCCACCGATCATCAACAGGCCGATGATGCCGACCGCGCCGAGCATGTAAGCCGACGAATTGGTGAAGGCGATTTCCTGATTGCCGATATGGCCCAGGCTGAAGATCTTCTGGATCTCAAATTGATGGATCGGATCGGCCATCCAACTCGGTCTTTCTTTCCTGTCGGCCGGAGCCGACGCTGCTCTTCTGTCGGACGACCGCCGACAAGCTGCCGGCGGACCGGCGTTTTCAAATGCAGCGAATGCTGCCGTTTCAAATGCAGCGAATGCTGCGTAACCTATTTGCGCGACGCAACGCCGGCCGAGCGCATCACGTTGATGACGCCGGCGACAAAGCCGAGCAACATGAACACGATCAGCCCCCAGGGCGACGTCGACAGAAGGCGATCAAAGCCCCAGCCAAGAACCGTCCCGACAACCACGCCCGCCACCAGTTCCGACGAGAGCCGAAGCCCCACCGCCATTCCTGACGCGCGCGCGGATGCCGATTCACCGCTTGCGGCCAGGTCGGCGCTGACTTTTCGTTCGTCGCGCAGCGCGGACAATCGATCGTTCAGCTTCCCAAGTCGCGCGGAAAGTGCGGCTTCATCGGCAGGCGCCGGGCCTTTTTCGCCAGTCCCGTCGCCGTCGTTTCGCGTGTCGCCCGCCATGCAATCGACACCCAAAAAACGTCGCGGCTGCTGGAAAGCAAGCCCGTCAACCCTCAAAAGCCGCGCGGACCATACTGACGGCGTGTGGCCAAGTCAAGATTCCGCCGCAACTGTCTAGCACGTTGATTCGTCTGATTTTATTGGAGAAATCGCGATCATCCCGTGCGTCATCGCCGCACTGCAATAGTTCTTATCGGGAGGATCGCGGATGCGATCGCATCTTGCATGCGTCGGACCGCTCTGCTGGACTGTGCAACGCAGCGCGTTGCCTGCCCCACCGGAGCCGTCATGTCCCGTTCGATCGACTATTATTTTTCGATGCCGTCGCCCTGGGCCTATATCGGCCACAAGCTGTTTGGCGAGGTCGCGAGCACTTACGATCTCAAGGTGATCCACAAGCCGGTGATGCTCGGCGATTTGTTTTCGGAAACCGGCGGCTTGCCGCTGCCGAAACGGCATCCGGCGCGACAAAAGTATCGCATGGTCGAATTGCAGCGCTGGCGCGACAAACGCGGGCTGGATTTCAAGTTGCAGCCGAAACACTGGCCGTTTCCGGGGCCGCTCGCCGACGGCGTGGTGATCGCGGCGATCGAAGCCGGACTCGACCCCGATCCGTTCCTGCGCACCGCTTTCCCGGCCTGCTGGGAGCGCGAACTCGATCTCGCCGATGCGGCCGTGCTGGTGAAACTCGCGGACGACGCCGGCTTGCCCGGCGACAAACTGGTTGCGCGCGCGACCGCACCGGAAATTGCCGCGATCTATGAGCAGAATAGGCAGGAGGCGATCGCCGCCGGGGTGTTCGGCGCGCCGGCCTATGTGCTCGATGGCGAGGTGTTCTGGGGGCAGGACCGGATCGAACTGCTGGCGGATGCGTTGAAATCAGGTCGCAAGGCTTACTCGCCGCGGATCTAAGAGATCGGCAAGATGGCAATGAAAGCAATCAACCGTCATGGCGAGGCGCGAACGACGTTGGCTCTGGCCGATGTCGTTCGCGGCGAGGCCGTCCAGTCTTCTTTGCAGAAAACAAAAAGCTGGATCGCTTCGTCGTGGCGTTTCCCAGAAATGAGAAGCGCGGTTCTCGCCCTCACGGTTTTATCGACCGCCGCCAACATGGCATCGGCACAGACGGTGCCCGACGGCGAGAACGGTCGCTATTCGATGTCGGTCGTGCCGGACGGGCTGATGCGGCTCGACACCCGGACCGGCGCGGTTTCGACCTGCACGAACAAAGGCGCGGGCTGGGCGTGTTACGCGATTCCCGATGAGCGCGCGGCGCTCGATGCCGAGATCGGGCGCTTGCAAACCGACAATGACAGCCTGCGCGCGCAACTCGCGGCGCGTCCGCCGTCGCCCGACAACAAAACCGACGAGGCGCTGCCGAAATCCGATCCGCTGGCACCGAGTCTTCCGAAATCCGCCGAGGGCGAACGCAAGATCGAGATCCCGCTGCCGAGCGACAAGGATATGGAGCGCATCATGGGATTTCTGGAAAGCGCCTGGAAGCGGTTGGTCGATATGGCGGCGCGGATTCAACGCGACACCACCGGAAG
>JAQGJY010000380.1 GCA_028290325.1 Tardiphaga sp. | reverse complement strand
TCGGATCGAGCAATTCCTTGAACCAGCCGACGCCGTTCCAGAAGAACTGATTGTTGCCGAACGTGTCCTGCATCGAATAGTTGACGACGGTCATCAGCGGCAGCACGGCGGAGAACGCCACGATGGCGAACACCGGCAGCACCAGAAGCCACGCTTTATTGTTGATGGTCTTGTCCATCACGCTGTCTCCGCGGACAATTGTCCATCGACAAGCCGGCTGTCGCTATAGACGTGCACGCGGGCGGGATCGAACACAAGACCCGCCGCGTTGCCCGGGATCGAGAAACCGGCCGGCACGCGCGCCGCGAATTTGACGTCGCCGATCCGTACCCGCGCGAAACGAATACGACCGAGATCGTCGATGCGTTCGATATCGGCCGACAGCAATCCGGGCGCCGGCGGCGCCACCGTGACGAATTCCGGCCGCACGCCGATTTCGATATTTGCCGTCGCCGACAGCGTGTCATAGCTGCGATTGAGCGCGATCGGATGGCCGCCGATCCGCGCGACACGTCCGGCCACCTGGGCCGGCACGATATTCATGCCGGGCGAGCCGATGAAATAACCCACGAACGTATGTTCGGGCCGGTCGAACAAGTCCTGCGGCGTGCCCGATTGCACCACCCGTCCGTCATGCATCACCACCACCGTGTCGGCGAAGGTCAGCGCCTCGGTCTGATCATGCGTGACGTAGATCATCGTCAGGTCGAGCGCGCGATGCAGCGCCTTCAGCTTCGAACGCAGCTCCCACTTCAGCTCGGGATCGATCACGGTCAGCGGCTCGTCGAACAACACGGCGGCGACATCGGAGCGCACCAGCCCACGGCCCAGTGAGATCTTCTGCTTGGCGTCTGCGGTCAGGCGCGTCGCTTTCCGGTTCAGCCACGGCGTCAGATCGAGCAATTGCGCGATCTCCCTGACACGCGCGTCGATCTGAGCGCGCGGCAGGCCGCGATTTTTCAGCGGGAATGCCAGGTTTTCACCAACGGTCATGGTGTCGTAGATGACCGGAAACTGAAACACCTGCGCGATATTGCGCTTCTGCGTCGACGCCTTGGTGCTATCGACGCCGTCGAAAAGGATCTGGCCACGCGATGGCGTGACGATTCCCGAGATCAAATTCAGCAGCGTGGTCTTGCCGCAACCCGAAGGACCGAGCAACGCATAGGCGCCGCCCTGCCGCCAGGTCATCGACATCGGCTTGAGCGCATAGCTCTCAAGCGGCGCGTCGGCGCCGGCGTAGGATTGAGCGAGATCGACGATATCAATACGGGCCATGATGCGTCCTCACATCGTCCCGGGGTGCGGCGACCAGCCGGTCCGCCGCATCGAATACGAAAACATTCTCCGGATCCAGCACGGCCTCGAGCATGTCGCCGGGCTGGAATTCGTGCACGCCTTGCAGCACCGCCACCCAGTTGTGTTCGTCGCGCTCCAGATGCACGAAACTTTCCGAGCCGGTGATTTCCGTCACGACCACCTTCGCGGAGAATGCATGACGCCCGGCGACGCCGTTGGCCAGTTCGAGCTGGTGCGCGCGGAAGCCGACGCGATAGGCGCCATCGGGCAGCGCCGCATAGAGCCCGGTCGCCGGCGCTTGCACACCGCCAACATAATGAATTTCGCCATTGGTTTTCTCGATCCCGACAACATTGAGCGGCGGATCGGAAAACACCTGCGCGACGCGCAATGTCTCGGGCTGCCGATAGACCCCGGGCGTGTCGCCGATTTGCAGCACCTGCCCTTGCCACAGACACACGGTGCGGCCGCCGAGCAGCAGCGCCTCGGAAGGCTCAGTCGTCGCATAGACGAAGATCGCGCCGGAAGCCGCGAAGATGCGCGGCAGCTCGGTGCGCAATTCCTCGCGAAGTTTGTAGTCGAGATTGGCGAGCGGCTCGTCGAGCAGAACGAGGTCGGCCCCTTTGACCAGCGCGCGGGCAATCGCGGTGCGCTGTTGTTGGCCGCCCGAGAGTTGCAGCGGCATGCGCTTAAGGAACGGCTCCAGCTTCAGCAGCGACGCGGCTTCCTGCACGCGGCGCTCGATTTCCGCGCGCGGCTTGCCCTGCACGCGCAGCGGCGAGGCGATGTTTTCGTAAACCGTCAGCGACGGGTAATTGATGAATTGCTGATAGACCATCGCGACGGATCGCTTGCGGACGTCGAAGCCGGTGACGTCCTTGCCATCGACCAGCACGCGACCCTGACCTGGTTTATCGAGACCGGCCAGCAACCGCATGATCGAGGTCTTGCCCGCCAAAGTCGGCCCCAGCAGCACGGTCAAGGTCCCGCGCTCCAGAGTCAGCGAGACGTCGCGGATGGTCGGCAATCCATCCACCAACCGGCTGATGTGATCGAGCGAAACGCTCATGCGGCACCTGCCGAACGCCGCGGCGTCTGAGACTGCTGACCGCGATGCGTGCCGAGCCAATCATCGAGCGCCGCGATTTGCTCGTTGCTCAGGCGCAGCCCGAGTTTGGAGCGCCGCCACACGATATCCTCGGCGCTGATCGCCCATTCATGCGCGACCAGATAATTGACTTCGCGTTCGGTCAATGTAGCGCCGAAATCGCGACCAAGCGCGTCGCTTGATGTGGCGTTGCCCAGCATCACCGTGGCACGGGTGCCGTAAGCATGCGCCAGACGTAACGCGTGGGCGGCACCCAGAAACGGATAATCGCGCCGCAGCTTTTCGGCGAGCGCGGCAAAGCCATGCACGTCGAAATCGCCGCCGGGCAAGGACGCGGTCGCGGTCCAGCCTTCCTTGGCGCGGGTGCCCTTCAGCCATGGCGCGAGGCGCTCGAGCGCTTCCTCCGCGAGGCGTCGGAACGTGGTGATTTTACCGCCGTAGATCGACAGCAGCGGCGCGCCGTTCTGCTGATCGAGTTCGAACACGTAATCCCGCGTCGCGGCCTTGGCCTCGCTGGCGCCGTCATCATAAAGCGGGCGCACGCCGGAATAGGTCCACACCACATCGGACGGCTTCACCGGCTTGGCGAGATAACCGCCGACCGCGTCGCACAGATAGGCGATGTCCTGCGCGGTCGCCCTCACGTCGGCGGGGTCGCCGCTGTAGTCGGTATCGGTCGTGCCGATCAGGGTGAAATCGCTTTGATAGGGAATCGCGAAGACGATGCGGCCATCGGCGTTTTGGAAAATGTAGGCGCGGTCGTGATCGTAAAGCTTCGGCACCACGATATGCGAGCCCTGCACGAGGCGAACTTTCGCCCTGGCGTTCACGCCCGCGCCGGATGACAGCACATTTTCGACCCATGGCCCGGCGGCGTTGACCAGCGCGCGCGCCTGAATGACGCTGCGCGTGTCATCCAGCATGTTCTGTACCGTGACGTGCCAGATTCCGCCGACTTGGCGAATGTCAGTGGCGCGACTCCGGGTGCGAATCTCCGCGCCGCGATCGGCGGCATCGCGCGCGGTCAGCGCGACAAGCCGCGCGTCGTCGACGAAGCAATCGGAATATTCGAAACCGCGCGTATAGCGCCCCGCGATCAGCGGTTGGCCGACCATGTCATGCGCCAGATCGACTGAGCGCGTTGCCGGCAGCAGCTTCCGGCCGCCGATATGATCGTAAAGGAACAGCCCGAGCCGCAGCAGCCACGACGGCCGCAATCCGGCGTGATGCGGCAGCACGAAAAGCAGCGGCCGACTGATGTGCGGCGCGATCTTCCACAGGATCTCGCGCTCGATCAGGGCTTCGCGGACCAATCGAAATTCATAATATTCGAGATAACGCAGGCCGCCGTGGATCAGCTTGGTGGACCACGACGAGGTGCCACTCGCAAGATCCTTCATCTCGCATAGGACAACGGAATTGCCACGGCCGGCCGCGTCACGCGCGATGCCGCAGCCGTTGATACCGCCACCTATGATTGCGAGGTCAAAGACCTGATCCACCCGGCGTCCCCTCGCATCATCCCGGCTTTTGGTTCCGGATTTGATGCATCGCAACATTTATATGTTGCGCTTTGAGCGATAAACTTTCGGATACCACTAAATCACAACTGAAAACGAAAGCAACACGAAAGTCCGCCGCTTTATTCGGCGGTCCCCTGCGCGGGTGGCGGCTCGGCGAAATCGGTCGGATCACTTTTCGCCGCCATCGCCTCGATCACGGTGATGCCCCGGTTGCGGCAAATCTCGTTCAACAAAACCGGCAGCGCGGTGTCGGTCACGAAGGTCTGGATCTGACCGATATGGGCAATGCGAACCGGCGCGCTGCGTCGCAATTTGGTGCTGTCCGCGACCAGCATCACGCTTCGCGCATTGGCGATGATCGCCTGCGCCGCCTGCACCTCGCGATAATCGAAATCCAGCAGCGCGCCTTCCTCGTCGATCGCCGACGCGCCGATGATCGCGTAGTCCACCTTGAATTCGGCGATCAGGCTGTTCGCGGATGAGCCGATCACCGCGCCGTCGGCGCGCCGCACCGCGCCGCCGGCGACGATCACTTCGATCCGTGGATGCCGATACAGCATCATCGCGACGTTGAGATTGTTGGTGATGACGAGCAGGTCCTCGTGCGAGGTCAGTGCGCTCGCGACTTCCTCGGTCGTCGTGCCGATATTGATGAACAGCGATGAGCCGTTCGGGATTTGTGCCGCCGCCGCGATGCCGATTGCTTTCTTCTCATCGGCGGCCACGAAACGCCGCGCCTCATAGGCCAAATTCTCTACACCGGATGCGACGATAGCGCCACCGTGGATCCGCGTCAGCGCGCGCTGATCGCAGAGATCGTTGAGGTCCTTGCGGATCGTTTGCGCCGATACCTCGAAGCGTCGCACCAGATCGTCGACCATGACGCGGCCAAAGGCGCGCGCGATGTTGAGAATTTCCGACTGGCGATGGCTCAATCCGGTCACGTCGTACCCCGTTTATGTTGAAGTCATGGTGATGCCATTGGCTAGCCCGGTCAACGCGCGATCGCGCGTCGGTCGATGGTAAGGCGTTTGCCCGGAGTCACGGCGATGTGACGAATCGGAGTTTGCCCGAACAGCGGTGTCGGCGTATGGGAACAGCATGACCGGGATTGGACGACACCTCAGTGCTGCCCTCGTGGCGATCGCGATGATCGCCGCGCAGGTGTTGCCTGCCTGGGCCGGTTGCCATTCCATCAAGCACGCCGCGACGGCTTTTGTCGTGAATGTCATGGCGGACGCTGCGGTCGGCGCCGGCGGCCACCATAGCATGACCCATGCCAGTACCCATGCCAGCCAGGCGTCCATCGGCCAGCCGCCGGCTGATGCCGGTCAGGCTGACGCGGCTCAAATCGAAACGCCCGACCAGTCGCGGCCGACGAAGGCTGATCTGTGCCTCGGCAATTGCGGCTGCGCCTGCGGCCTGAGCGGGGCCTTCGTGCTCGCGACCGCGACCATGATCGACGCGCCGCATGGCATCGCGCTGGAGCGCCCCGCTCCGGCAGTCGCGGCAAGCCTCGGCCGCACGCCGGACGGCCCGCGCAGGCCACCCCGAACCACCGCCTGAACCCGGCCGTCGCGCCCTGCGTCCGCGGGCGTGACGCCGCCTGTTCTCGCATTGTCGATCGCTCCGGCGACGCCATGCTCTTGCGGTCATTCACCTTATGCGCTCGATCTCCAAGACGATGCTTGGCATCGCTGTCGTCCTATCGCTTTTTGTCGCCTGTCCTGTGTCGGCTCATGAAGGCCACCAGGAGGAGACACCGAAACCTGCCGCTGACCTTGCGCCTCGCGCGGAGGCGGCATCGCAGCAGTTCGAATTGGTCGCCGTCCTGCATGATGGCGGGCTCGACATCCATCTCGACAGTTTCCTGAGCAACGCGCCGATCGCCGACGCGCGCATCGCGGTCGATACGCCGGACGGGACGTCGACGGCGACGCCGACGGGCACCGGCACCTATCGCCTCGCCGCGCCGTGGGCCAAGCCCGGCGCCTATCCGTTGCTGTTCGACATCAAAGCCGGCGACATCGCGGACGTTCTGGCCGCGACGCTGATCGTGCCGCCAAGCCAATCCGCCGCCCATGACGGCGCCGCACCGCCTTTCGCCGGGCGCGGCGGCCAGTTGCTGCTGGCGCTTGGCGGCTTCGCGGCCGGCATCGCCGCGACCAGCTTGCTCCGCCGCAACCGCCGCGCGGCAACCGCGTTACTGATCGGGACATGCGGCGCGCTATTCGTCGTCACTCCGTCGCGCGCGGAGATGATCGCATCCGCGGCTTCGTTGCGGGATCGCTCGCAAAGGCTGGCCGACGGCAGCGCGCTGGTGCCCAAAGCGACGCAACGCATCCTTGCGATCCGCACCGTGCTGACCGCGCCCGCCGCGCATCGCCGTGCCAGCGAAATGCCCGGCCGTATCGTGCCCGATCCCAATGCCAGCGGCCTGGTGCAGGCCGCCGTCGGCGGCCGGCTCTCCGCGCCATCAGGCGGCTTTCCAAAGCTCGGCACGCCTGTGAAGACGGGCGACGTGCTCGCCTACGTCACGCCACCCCTGCAGGCGATCGATCTCTCCGACATGCGTCAGCGCCAGGGCGAACTCGATCAACAGATTTCCATCGTCGAGCGGCGCGTGGCGCGGCTCGAGTCGCTCGTGCCCTACGGAGCTGCAACCAAGACCCAACTCGATGAATCGAAGCTCGAACTCGACGGATTGAAGATCCGCCGCGCCTCGCTTGACCGCGCCCGGCGTGATTCCGAAGCGCTGATCGCGCCGGTCGATGGCATCATCGCGGAAGCCGCCGCTACCGCCGGCCAGATCGCATCGCCCAACGCCATCGTCTATCGCATCGTCGATCCCAAGCGCTTGTGGATCGAGGCGCTGTCTTTCACCGCGATCTCGGACGCGGGCGATGCCTCCGCGCGCCTTGGCGACGACCGCACGCTGGCGCTGACCTATGCCGGCGCGGGCTTCGCGGACCGCAATCAATCCGTGCCGGTCAATTTCGCGATCCAGGGCGACACGTCGGGACTTCGTTTGGGCCAGTTCGTCACGGTGCTGGCGCCGACCGGCGACAGCCAGACCGGCATCTCGGTGCCGCGCGCCAGTCTGGTGCGCGGATCGAACGGGCAGGACGTCGTCTATGCCCATGTCAGTGCCGAGCGTTTCGTGCCGCTGCCGGTTCGCACCGAGCCGCTTGATGCTGACAACGTGCTGATCGCCTCGGGTCTGGCCGCCGGCGTTCGCGTGGTGACGCAGGGCGCCGAACTATTGGCGCAGATTCGCTGAGGAGCGAAGATCATGTTCAGTTTTCTCGTCAGCCACGCGCTTCGCAATCGCATCCTGGTCCTGGTCCTGGCCTGCGTGCTGGTCGCGCTCGGCGTGTTCAGCACCAGTCGTCTGCCGATCGATGTGTTTCCCGATCTCAACAAGCCGACCGTTACGATCATGACGGAGGCCGAGGGCTTCGCGCCGCCGGAGGTCGAGCAGTTCGTCACCTTCGTGATCGAGACCCAGATGAACGGCGTGCCCGGCGTCAGCCGCGTGCGCTCGGTCTCCGGCGTCGGGCTGTCGATCGTCTATGTCGAGTTTGACTGGGGCAGCGACATCTATCGCAACCGCCAGCTTGTCACCGAACGTCTCGGATTGGTGCGCGATCAATTGCCTGCCAATGTGACGCCGCAGCTCGGGCCGGTGTCGTCCTTGATGGGGCAGATCCTTCTGATCGGCGTCACCGGCGACACCGCATCGCCGATGGAATTGCGCGAAACCGCCGACTTCGTGATCCGGCCGCGTCTGCTGTCGATCCCCGGCGTCGCGCAGGTGATTCCGATCGGCGGCGAGGTCCGGCAGTATCGCGTGTCACCGCACCCACCGGCGTTGCGAAACCTCGGCGTAAGCTACGACCAGATCGAGCGAGGGCTCGCGCAGTTCGGCGTCAATGCCGGCGGCGGCTTTACCGATCAGCATTCCCGCGAATATGTCATCCGCAATATCGGCCGCACCACCAGCCTGGAGGATTTGCGCGGCCTCGCCATCGCGCAGGTCAACGGCACGCCGGTCTATTTGCGGCAGGTCGCGACGGTCGAATTCGCCCCACGCGTCAAACGCGGCGATGCGGGCGTCATGGGCAAGCCGTCGGTGATCGTCTCGGTCGAGAAGCAGCCCGCTGTCGATACGATCAAGCTGACGCGCGAAATCGAGCGCACGCTGGCGGAGATCGCGCCATCGCTGCCGAACCGCATCAAAGCCGATCAGCTGATTTTCCGCCAGGCCAACTTCATCGAGTCCTCGATCGGCAATGTCGAGCGCGTGCTGGCCGAGGCCGGCATCGTCGTCGCCATCGTGCTGTTTCTGTTTCTGATGAACTGGCGCACCACTCTGATTTCTCTGACCGCCATTCCGGTCTCGATCCTGGCGACGGCCACGGTTTTTTACGCGTTCGGGCTCGGCATCAACACGATGACACTGGGCGGCATCGCGATCGCGATCGGCGAGCTGGTCGATGACGCCGTGGTCGACGTCGAGAATATCTATCGGCGGCTGCGCGACAATCGCGAACGCTCAGCGCCGCGTCCTGCCATTGATGTCATCGTCGCCGCCTCGCAGGAGGTCCGCTCCGGCATCGTCTATGCCACCGCCATCGTCGTGCTGGTATTCCTGCCGCTGTTCGCGCTTTCGGGCATCGAAGGCCGATTATTCGCGCCGCTCGGCATCGCTTACATCGTCGCCATTCTGGCCAGTCTGGTGGTCTCGATCACGCTGACGCCCGTGATGTGCTCGTTCATGCTGCCGCATATGAAGCAAATGGCGCATGGCGACAGCGCGCTCCTGCGCGCGCTGAAGCGCGCCAACGTCGCCGTGCTGCGGCGCGCGCTCAACAACGGCCGGCCGATCGTGGCCCTCGCCGCTTGCGCGATCGTGCTGGCCGCTGTCGGCGCGACGATGCTCCCGCGCGCGTTTCTGCCGCCGTTCAACGAAGGCACCTTCACGATCAACGTGCTGTTCAATCCGGGAATCTCTTTGTCGGAATCCAATCGCGTCGGCTTGATCGCGGAGCGCATCATCGCCGACATTCCCGACGTCAAGCAAGTCGGCCGCCGCACCGGCCGCGCCGAACTCGACGAACATGCCGAGGGCGTGCACAATTCCGAGATCGAGGTCGAACTGAAGCCGACGTCGCGGGCCAAGACCGCCGTCATCTCCGATATCCGCGACCGCCTCGCCGTGCTCCCGGCGGCCATCAATGTCGGTCAGCCGATCTCGCATCGGCTGGATCACCTGTTGTCCGGCGTGCGCGCTGAATTCGCGCTGAAGGTCTTTGGAGACGACCTCGCAAGCATTCGCGGCGCGGCCGAGCTGCTGCGCGCGCGGATGGCGGACATTCCGGGCCTCGCCGATCTGCAAACCGAGAAACAGGTCGATGTGCCGCAACTCGACATCCGCGTCGATTATGCGCGCGCCGCCTTGTATGGCGTGCAGCCGGCGGCTGTCGTCGCGCAGATCTCGAGCCTGTCGAACGGGCGCGTCGTATCGCGGCTGCTCGATGGCTATCGCCGTTTCGATGTGGTGATCCGGCTTTCCGACAGCATGCGAACGACCCAGCAGCTCGGCGATCTCCTGATCGAGACCCCGCACGGCTGGGTCCCGGCGCGGCAGATCGCGGATATTCGCGAGACCGAAGG
>JAQGJY010000371.1 GCA_028290325.1 Tardiphaga sp. | reverse complement strand
AGTAGTCCTGATTGATCAGGTAGATCTTCTTGATGGTCGACACGCCCTTCATATAGTTCGTCAGGGCTTCCATCTTGATGTCGGAATTGGCGTCCCAGCGGAAGTGCCAGAAGCTGCATTTGTCGTTTGTCAGCACCGGATCGACGGCAGCGTAGTTGTAGAACAGCACTTCCTTGCCGGGATTGCGTTCGTTGAACTTGGTGATGAAGTCGGTCAGCGCGCCGGCGACCGCCGAGCCGTTGCCCTGCGTCACGTAACGCACGCCAGAATCGATCGCCTTCTGCGCCTGGATCAGGCTTTCCTGCGGGTTTGTCTTGTTGTCGAGCGGGACGATCTCGACCTTCTTGCCGAGAATGCCGCCCTTGGCGTTCAACTCGTCGGCAAGGAACTGGAAGGTCTTGAGGCCGACTTCGCCGACGCTGGCGCCACCGCCGGACAATGGATCGATGTAACCGATCTTGACCGTCTCCTGCGCCATCGCGGTGCTCGCGAGCAGCGGCAGCGTCAGCGCGGCGATGATGAATTTACGCATTCTGTTTCCTCCATGAACGATTATTCGTTGATCTTGGAAATGTTTTGCGGGAGTCCGGCGGACTTTTCAAGTGTGCCATTGGTCCGGTATCGGGAGTTAATGTGTGAGTCTGAGCCACTTACTAAGACGTGGAGTCCGTACCGCAGGCAGCGCGCTCCCTCGCCCCTCTGGGGAGAGGGCTGGGGTGAGGGGGCTCATAGGGTGAGAATGTCATCCCCCTCACCCGGAAGCTCGCTTCGCTTGCTTCCGACCTCTCCCCAGAGGGGAGAGGTGATTCAATGCTCGTTGGTAACCGGCGATTCGAAGCAGGCGATCATGCTCTAAACGATCGGCTTGGCGCTTTTCTTGGCTGGGGAGGTCTTCGACACCGCCGTGTCGCCGATGACGCCCTCGTCACGCAACGCCGCGATGTCATCGTCGGAAAGGCCGAGCAGGCCTTTCAGGACCTCCGCGTTGTGCTGGCCGAGCGTCGGCGCCAGCCGCGTGATCGCATAGGGTCTTGCATCGTCGCCTTCGCGGTAGGCCACCGACGGCAGCAGATGCGGCCCCATGAACGGCCGCGTCGCCGCCTGCCAATGGCCGATCCCGACCAGATGCGGATCGCCGGGCAGGTCGGCCGGCAACCGCGCCACGCCGGCGGCGATGCCGGCCGCTTGCAGCGTCACCATCGCGAGATCGGGCCGCACCGTCGTGGTCCATTGCCGGATCGCCACCTCGATACGGTCTTCCTGCGCGCGGCGGCCCGTCGCGGTCGCCAGTGCCTCGTCCGACGCGAGATCGTCGCGGTGCATCGCCTGACACAACGCCTGCCACTGCCGATCGTCCTGCACAGCGATGGTGATCCACTGATCCTCGCCGAGGCAGGGAAAGCAGCCGTTCGGCACGAAGCGCGGATGCCGGTTGCCGATGCGCGGGCTGGTTTGCCCCGTCGCGGATTGCTCGATGATCGATGGCGCGACCAGCGGCAACAGCGCCTCGACCGCGCTGAGATCGATGTGCTGGCCCTCGCCGGTATTTTTCTGATGCACCAGCCCGACCATCAAGGCCGCCGCCGCGCTGACGCCGCCGACCGGATCGCCCAATGCGGCATGCAACATGACCGGCGGATCGCCGTCGCGGCCCGTCACCGACGGCAGCCCCGACGCCTGTTCGAGCGTCGAGCCATAGGCGCGGACGCCGCTCCAGGCGCCACTCATGCCGAACGCCGGCATCGTCACGACGACAAGGCGCGGGTTGATCGCATGCATCGCCTTGGCGTCGAGCCCCAGTCGCGGCAGCACGTCGGCGGCGTAATTGTCGATCACCGCGTCGGCATCGGCGAGCAGCCGCCTCAGCAGCGCGATGCCTTTGGGATTGGTCAGGTCCAGCGTGATGCCGCGCTTGTTGCGGTTGACCATCTGGAACCAGTAGGTCTTCTCGTAGGTCCGCTCGGGATGATACGGCCCGCGCGGATCGGTGCCGCGAAACCAGTCCGGATACTGGCAGGACTCAACCTTGATGACGTCGGCGCCGAGATCGCCCATCTGCCGGGTCGCGGTCGGTCCGGCCCAGCCCATGGTGAGATCGACGATGCGGATGCCCTTGAGCGGCAGCGGATCGGCGGTCGTCGCCGGCCGTGTCGCGACCCGCGCGCGCGGTTGAAACGCGATATTGTCATGCTTGCCCGCGAACGGCGCCTTGCCGTTGGCGCGTGGTCGCGCCAGCGTCAGATGTTGCGGCAGCACCGGCGCGTCGAACGACGCGTCGCCAATAACGACCTGTGCGAATGCGCCGCGCGCGCGATAGACATCCTGCTTGAGCAGTTCATCCATTGACGGCACCACCGCCAGTGGAATTCGCAACGTGATGCCCTGCTCGAACCACTCAAGCGCCGTCTTCCGCATCAGCACCGGCTTGATGATCCCGGCCAGTTCGTCGGCGTGATTGTAGCGATCCGCCGTCGCGGAATAGCGCGGGTCGGGGCCCAGTTCGGGCAGGCCGATCATGACGCAGAACGCGTTCCATTGCGCCGGCGTCACCACCGTGACGCCGAGCCAGCCGTCCTTGGTCTCGAAATTGCCGACCGGGAAGCCGCGACCGAAGCGGTTGAGGCCGATGCGCGGCCGCGTGAAGCCGGCCTCCAGCGCCAGCCCGGTATCGAATTCGCTGATCTGCAACAGCGCCGCAAAAGCGCTGACGGCGTAACGTCGCGCGCCGGTTCTGGCGCCGAACAATCCGGCGAGGCTCGGGATGAACGCGGTCAGCGCGGCGATGATTCCGATCTGGCCATCGCGCGGCAGCACCGGCGGGCCTTCGATTGGGCCGACCAGTTTGACGATGCCGGCGAGACTGCGGCACACC
Source organism: Tardiphaga sp. (assembly GCA_028290325.1). Classification (GTDB taxonomy): domain Bacteria; phylum Pseudomonadota; class Alphaproteobacteria; order Rhizobiales; family Xanthobacteraceae; genus Tardiphaga. The sequence goes on along the minus strand of JAQGJY010000371.1, from coordinate 112 downwards.
GAATCCGTGACGTGATAGTCGCGATACGCGCCGTGCTCGCCGAACCACGAGATCGCGGTGATCGCCAAGGCCGGATCGTCGCGGCGCAGATCGTCATGCGTGAGTCGCGAGG
>JAQGJY010000368.1 GCA_028290325.1 Tardiphaga sp. | reverse complement strand
GGCGAATCCTCACGCAGTTTCGGCACCGGGAGCGCCCAATCCGGCGTCGGCCCCTCGACGAACAGATGCGGTACGATTCCGTCGGGAGTCGCGACATCGACGATGACGCGCAAGGCGCCCTCGCGTTTGATATCGCGGATCGTCAGCGGATTGGGGTCGCCCACTATCGCCGGCTTGGGAACGGTATCGAGGGCCGCGAACAAGGCCGCATCCTGGGTGCTGGCGACGCTCGAGAAATTCAGTTCCACGTCGGCCTCGACCGGAACACAGAGCTTCTCGCACACCGCGTAGTTGATCGATGCGCGCAACGTCACCGGTTTGTCGGCAGCCTTGGCCACGATCCGCAGAGGCAGCACCACCTGTGTCTTGTAGCCGAAGGAATAGCCGCCCGCGCCATCCTCGAAACTCATCGGCGCCGGCCACAGGATCGTCACCGCTTCGATATTGTCGGATTTCGAGAAATCGATCCGGGGCGGCACGCCGGAATCGCCCGGCGTGCGCCAATAGGTTTTCCAGCCCGGTTGCAGGGCGAAGGCGATGCCGCCGAGCAGAACCTGGCCGCTGCGCGAGCCCGCCAGCAGCCGCACGGCCGAGTGGCCATCGTTCAACCACGGCGAGGCGTCATCCGCGCGAACCGGAAAGGTTGCGAAGGTCGCGGCGAACGCCAGCAGCAGTCCAACGGGGCGCGATAAGGTCATGACGAGTCTCTGAAAACGACGGCTTGGCAAGATACCGCTTACGCAATCGGGCCACCAAGGACCACTGAATTGGCCGTGATGACATCTGCCGCAGCGTGCGGCAACGGAATCGCGCAACCCTGCGGCATCGTGATGGCCTCACGCTTGATTGACAGAATTCGCACCCGATATCAGGATGGATGTCAATGAGAGAGCCGCCGCCGATGGACAATCCCGCGCCAAAAAGCTCGAAACCCCGCCCGTCATCGCGCAAGAGGAAAGTTGCGATCGAGACCCGCGACGGTGAAGGTTATCTCGATGGGCAATTGCTGATCGCGATGCCTGTGATGGACGACGAACGCTTCGCGCGGTCGGTGATCTACGTTTGCGCGCATTCCTCTGAGGGGGCGATGGGCATCATCGTCAACCGCCCGGCGGGCAGCCTCGATTTCTCGGACCTGCTGGTGCAACTCGACATCATCAAGAAAGGCGAGCGCATCACGTTGCCGGAGAGTGCCGAGAGCATGAAGGTATTGAAAGGCGGTCCGGTCGAGACCGGACGCGGTTTCGTGCTGCATTCGAGCGATTTCTTCATCGAGGACGCCACCCTGCCGATTGACGAGGGCATCTGCCTCACCGCGACGGTCGATATCCTCAGGGCGATCGCGAGCGGCGACGGGCCCAAGCATGCGATCCTCGCGCTTGGCTACGCCGGCTGGGCCCCGGGTCAGCTCGAGACCGAGATTCAAGGCAACGGCTGGCTGCATTGCGCGGCCGACGCGGACCTCATCTTCGGCCGCGACGTCGAGGAAAAATACCTTCGCGCCCTCAACAAGATCGGCATCGATCCCGGCATGCTGTCGACCGAGGCGGGGCACGCCTAGCGGCTTAACTCGCTGCCTCGAGTCGTTCTTCGGTCAGCATCCGCATCGCGGCATCGGCATCCATCGGCTCGCCGAAAGCAAAGCCCTGCGCATATTCACAGCCGAGTTGGTACATCTCGACCGCGTCGGAATCCGTCTCGACGCCTTCGGCGACGACATCCATGCCGAGATCGTGTGCCAGCGCGATGATCGATTTCAGGATCACCGGCCGGGTGCCGCGCGAGGTGCTGCGGACGAAGGACTGGTCGATCTTCAGCGTGTCGAACGGGAAGCGTTGCAGATAAGCGAGCGACGAATGGCCGGTGCCGAAATCGTCGAGCGACAGGCCGGTGCCGAGCTCGCGAATTCGATGCAGCATCTGCGCGGCATGTTCCGGATTTTCCATCACCAGTGATTCCGTCAGCTCCAGTTTCAGCGTGCCGCGCGCCACCGATGAGCGCGACAGCACGGTGCGAATATCGTGCAGCAGATCGTGCCGCAGCAACTGCCGCGACGAGACGTTGACGCTGGCGAAAATCGGCTCGCGCGCGCGCATCGCGCGCTGCCAGATGGCGAGCTGCTTTGCGGTCTGGTCCAGCACGAACATGCCGAGATCGACGATCAGGCCGATCTCCTCGGCGATGGCGATGAACTCAACCGGCGACATGCGACCGAGCTTGGGGTGATCCCAGCGCGCCAGCGCCTCGAAACCGGCAATCGAGCGATCTTCCAGCCGCACGATCGGCTGATACAGAATGGTGATTTCCTGCCGCTCGATGGCGCGGCGCAGTTCCGATTCCAGTGTCAGCCGATCGGTCTTTCGCGCGCGCATGACCGGCTTGTAAACGTCGATGCGATCGCCGCCGATGCGCTTGGAATGATACATCGCAAGCTCGGCGTCCTTGATAATCTCCTCGGTGATCGCCGTCGTCGAGTCGCTGAGCGCAAGGCCGATCGACGCCGTCAAAAAAATCTCGCGTTCGTTGAAAGCGATTGGCGCACGGATCGTCTTGCGGATGGTTTCGGCGAAGGCCGTGACGCGTGTGAGATCCTGTTCGGACAAAAGGATCAGGCCGAACTGATCGCCGGACAGCCGGGCCAGCGTATCCTGAGGCTTGAGAATGCGCGTCAGACGACGGGCCAGTGTCAGCAGGATGGAGTCGCCGACGGCAATGCCGACGGAATCATTGACCTGCTTGAAGCGGTCGAGATCGATCACCATCACGGTCGGCCGCATCGTCGGCACGGTCTTGGAGAAATTCGCGACGGTGTTGAGCCGGTCGATGAACAGTTTGCGGTTCGGCAGGCCGGTGAGGTTGTCATGCACTGAATCGTGCAGCATGCGCTCTTCGGCATTCTTGGTTTCGGTGACGTCGGTGAGCGTGCCGACGACACGCGAAACTTCGCCGTCGGAGCCGACCACCGGCCGCGCCTTCAATGCGAACCACATGAAGTGGCCGTCCGGGGTCCGCAGCCGGAAATCCTGCACAAGGCGGCCGCGGCGTTGGTCGAGCACGCTGTCCAGGGCCGCGCGGAAGCGATCCTGATCGAGCGGATGCAGCACTTCCAGCCACGTCGCCGCCGGTCCCTCGAGCGTGCCGCGCTTGAGCCCGAGCAGGGCCTCGGTCTCGGGGCTGGTGAACACCTTGTCAGCGGAGACGTCCCAGTCCCAGATCAGATCGCCGGACCCGACCAGCGCCAGCGCCCGGCGCTCGACGTCGGAAACGATGCCGTTGGTCGCGCCGCCGCCGGCAAAAGCGTGCTGCATCACCGTGAATCCGATCAACATCACGATCAGCACGAGGCCGCCGAGCAGCGCCGGGCCGACAATGTCGTTGGTGACCGAACCAGCGACGGTCATGCCGGCGGCGATCACCCACACCACCAGCAAGAACCATGTCGGGATCAGCAACACGGCGCGGTCGAAGCCATGCGTCGAGAGATACAGGATCAACGAGAAACCGGCGACGGCGATCAGCACCAGCGAGATGCGCGCGATGCCCGAGGCCACCGCTGGATCGAACAGCGCCAGCGCCACGAGCGAGCCCAGGAAAGCCAGCCAGCCGAGCGTGATGTGCGAATAGCGCACATGCCAGCGACTGAGATTCAAATAAGCGAACAGGAAGACCAGCAGCGTCGCGGCGAGCATCGCCTCGCCGGCCGCGCGCCAGACGCGCTCGGAGCCGGCCGACATGTCGAGCACCTTGCCCCAGAATCCGAAATCGACGCCGATATAAACCAGAACCGCCCACGCCAAAGCGGCCGCGGCGGGAAACATGATGCTGCCCTTGACGACGAACAGGATCGTCAGCACTAGCGCCAGCAGGCCTGAGATGCCAATGACGATGCCCTGATACAGCGTGAAGGAGTTGACCTTGTCCTTGTAGGCTTCCGGCTCCCACAAATAGAGTTGCGGCAGTTTGTCGGTTCGCAATTCGGCGACGAAGGTGATGACCGCGCCGGGGTCGAGCGTGACGCGGAAGATATCGGCGGTGGCGGAATCTTGCCGCTCGGGACGATCGCCCGTCGAGGGAGTCAGCGTCGCGATGCGCGACAGGCCGAGGTCAGGCCATAGTAGGCCTGACGACACGATGCGATAATGCGGCGCCACGATCAGGCGATCGAGCTGATCGTCGGTGTTGTTGGCGAGCGCGAACACCACCCAGTTTTGGCCGCCCTCGCGCGCCCGCACCTCGACGCGGCGGACGATGCCGTCGGTGCCCGGCGCCGTCGAAACCTGAATGCGGTCACTGTCACTGCGCTGATGTTCAAGGATTCCAGTAAGGTCAATCGCGGGCGCGTCGCCACGCACACTGACGGCGTCGATGGCGCGCGCGGGCGCGGCGAGAAACGCCGTCATGAACAGCGTCAGGCAAAGCGCGTATGGCGCCAGCAACCTGTTCGGACGCAAGGTCAGTTCTCCGCGTTATATTGAGCCGGACTTGCACGACAAGGCGCTGACTGATGCGCCGCCATGTCTCAGCGAGACTGCGACATTGCCGCCGCAGTCCGCGATAAATGACACGAATGTGAAGCGATTCAAAGGGCTTCCGCGATGCGATCCGCCCTAAACGATCAACACAATTTTGCCAATATGTTGGCTGCTCTCCATCCGCCTGTGCGCGTCGGCGGCTTTTTCGAGCGGAAACGTCGCATCGATCAGCGGTTTCACCTTGCCGTCACGAATCAACGGCATCACCTTCGCTTCGATGGCGGCAACCATCGCCGCTTTGTCGGCATTGGTGCGGGGCCGCAGCGTCGAGCCGGTGTGATGCAGCCGCTTCATCATCAGCTTGGCGAAATTCACGGTCGCCTTCGGGCCGCCGAGAAATGCGATCTGCACGA
>JAQGJY010000363.1 GCA_028290325.1 Tardiphaga sp. | reverse complement strand
CAACGACGCCCACCGCGGTGGCGCCCGGCCCCGGCCCACAGGCCGTTCCCGGATTTTGGGATCCGCGCCGCCGGCCCGACCGGCCCGATATGTCGCGCCTGAGCGTGATCCGCTTCATGACCGAGGTGGATTATCCGCCCTTCAATTTCACCGGGCCGGACGGCAACCCGGCCGGCTTCAACGTCGATCTGGCGCGGCTTCTGTGCGAGGAGATCAAGGTCAACTGCACCGTCCAGATGCGGCGCTTCGATACGCTGCTCGACGCCATCTCCAGCAACCGTGGCGATGCCATCATCGCGTCGATCGCGGTGACGCCGCAGATCCGCGCGCGCGTCGATTTCACCGATCCGTATTATCGTTCGCCGGCGCGCTTCGCGGCGCGGCGTGACAGCGCGATGCCGGAAATACGGCCGGAATACCTTGAAGGCCGCAAAGTGGGCGTGGTCGCCGGATCGACCTTCGAGGCCTATCTCAAGGCGATGTTCACGGACGCCGTGCTGCAAGACTATCCGAACGACGAGGCGCTGCGGCAGGCGCTGAAGCAGAAGGACGTCGATTTTATTTTCGCCGACGCGATCTCGCTGGCGTTCTGGCTCAACGGCACCGAATCCGCCGATTGCTGCGCGTTTTCCGGCGGGCCGTTCGTCGAGAGCCGCTACTTCGGCGAGGGCGTCGGCATCGCCGTGCGCAAAGGCAACGACACGTTACGTCAGGCCTTGAACTGGGCGATGTTCAGGGTCTGGGAAAAAGGCAAATTCACCGATCTGTGGCTGCGATATTTTTCCATCAGCCCGTTCTGATTTCGCCGCGCGACAGGACCCATTCGCGCGGCCCCCGGAGGCTTCCATGACCGATACAGCCACTCTTCCCAGTGCCGGCGACCTGCGCACCCTGGCCGAAACCGCCAACGCCTGGCCGTTCGAACAGGCGCGCGCGATCGTCAACCGCCTGAAGAAAACGCCGAAGGACGAAGTGTTGTTCGAGACCGGCTACGGACCCTCCGGCCTGCCGCATATCGGCACGTTCGGCGAGGTCGCGCGGACCACGATGGTGCGCCATGCGTTTCGTGTGCTCACCGACGACAAGATCAAGACGCGACTGATCGCGTTCTCGGACGACATGGACGGCTTGCGAAAAGTGCCGGACAACGTGCCGAACAAGGAGATGCTCGCGTCTCATCTCGGCAAGCCGCTGAGCCGGATTCCCGACCCGTTCTCGAACGAGTATCCGTCGTTCGGTGCGCATAATAATGCGCGGCTGCGGGCGTTTCTCGACAGGTTCGGCTTCGATTATGAATTCGCCAGCGCGACCGATTACTACACGTCGGGCAAGTTCGACGCGGCGCTGCTGCGCGTGCTCGAGCGCTTCGACGCGGTCATGGCGATCATGCTGCCGTCGCTGCGCGAGGAACGCGCGGCGAGCTACTCGCCGTTCCTGCCGATCTGTCCGCGCACCGGCGTGGTGCTGCAAGTCCCCGTCACCGCGCATGACGCCAAGGCCGGGACGATTTCCTACAACGATCCCGAGACCGGCGAGCCGCTGACGCTTCCCGTCACCGGCGGCCATTGCAAGCTGCAGTGGAAGCCCGACTGGGCGATGCGCTGGACCGCGCTCGGCATCGATTACGAGATGGCCGGCAAGGATCTGATCGACTCAGTGAAGCTGTCCGGCAAGATCTGTTCGGCGCTCGGCGGAACGCCGCCGGAAGGCTTCAATTACGAGCTGTTTCTCGACGACAAGGGGCAGAAGATTTCCAAGTCGAAGGGCAACGGCCTGACGATCGACGAATGGCTGCGCTATGCGTCGCCGGAATCGCTGTCGCTCTTTATGTATCGCGAGCCGAAGGCGGCGAAGCGGCTGTATTTCGACGTGATCCCGCGCAACGTTGACGACTATCAGCAATTCCTCGACGGCTATGCGCGGCAGGACGGCAAGCAGCAGCTCGGCAATCCGGTCTGGCATATTCATGCCGGGCAGCCGCCGGCCTCCGACATGCCGGTGACCTTTCAACTGCTGCTGACACTGGTGTCGTCATCGAACGCGGAGAACGCCGAAACGCTGTGGGGATTCATCGGGCGCTATCGTCCCGGCGTGACGCCGCAGACGCATCCGAAGCTCGATGCCATGGTCGGCTACGCGATCAACTACTATCGCGATTTCGTCGCGCCGACAAAGACGTTCCGCGAGCCCACGGCGCAGGAACGCGCGGCGCTGCAGGATCTGCGCGAGGCGCTGGCGCGATTGCCGGCGGAGGCCTCGGCCGAAGACATCCAGAACGCGGTCTACGAGATCGGACGCCGCGAGCCGTTCCTCGACCACAAGAAGCTGGCGAAGGACGGTCGGCCGGGGGTCTCGCTCGACTGGTTCAACATGCTGTATCAGGTCTTGCTGGGCCAGGAAAAAGGCCCGCGCTTTGGCTCGTTCGTCGCGGTCTATGGCGTGCGGAACGCAATCGCGATGATTGACAGCGCGCTGTCAAGGAGCGCGTAGCGGAGCAAAAAAATCAACGGCGCGGCCGGACGCGGCCGCGCCGTTGCGAGAAGCTGTTTTATTTCTTTACTTCGGAGTCGCCGAGGCGGTGACAGGGACCACCACTTCCGGCATCGCCGACGAATGGTGATGGGCGATCAGCCACTGGCCGTCGCGATAGACATAAATGTAGCTGTAGCGCGCGGCGACGGTCTGCTTATCGCCCGGCAGCTTGCCGGCCAGCGTGAAGGTGTAGGTGCCGACATCCGACGCCATGTTGCAGCCGATCTTGACCGAGCGGCTGTTGATCTCGCCATGCGGATGCTTTTCGAGAAAGTGAACGAAGTAATCCTGGATCATCGCGCGGTCGGTGCGCGGCGTGTTCGACACCGTCGGCAGCAATACCGCGTCGTTCGCATAGTTCGCGGTGACCTTGGCGGGATCAAGCGTATCCAGTGACGCGTTCCAGCGGTCGAACAGGCCTTCGACCTGCTTTTCCGAAATGTTGGCGCAGGTCATGGTGTCGGCTTTGGCCGCCGGTGTCGCGGCAAGCAGCGCTAGTGAAATCGCGCCGGCAAACACGGTCGGCAATTTGGCAAAAAGTATCATAATGTTTCCCCCGAGCTCAAAGAGAGCCGGGAACTTTGGTACCGTGGTGACAATCGGTCGCGCCATCGGTATTTCGTCAATGGAACCGATAAGTTGCGACTGTGGCGAGGACGCCACAGCGCCGCAGGCAAAGGTGCCGAACATCTGCCTGCGGCGGTGTCTATTCGCTGACCGGCTTGTCCGACAGATCCCAGTCCTTGCCGTTGAATACCGACGTATAGAGCGTCTTCATCGGCGTGTAGTTGTCCGGCGTGAAGCTGTAGGTGATGCCGTCGATCATGTAGGGCGAATGAAATCCGCCAAGGCCCTGCGCCTGTTTCAGCACATTCGCGCGGGTCAGATCGTCACCGCAGCGCCGCAGGATTTCGGCCATCGCCACCACCTGACCGTAACCGGCAAAGGCGATCGTATTGTCCGGATCGACATTCGGCAGATACTTCTTGCGCAGTTCTTCGAAAGCCATCACGTCCGGATCGTTCACATAGCGTGGCACGCCGACTTCCTTGGCGTAACGCATCGACACGATGCCGATCGCGTTCTCGAGACCCGCCGCGTTGAGGATCGAGCGCCCGGTCGATCCCGCCGTCAGCAGATGCAGCGGCTTCCAGCCAAGCTCGACGACCTTGCGGATCGACTGTGAGGTCGCCTTGCCGGTGGTGATGTTGAAGAACACGTCGGCGCCGGATTTCGACAGGTTGATGAGCTGCGAGTCGATCGTCGGATCGGTCAGGTCGTAAGTCGCTTCGGCGATGACTTTCGCGCTGCCGCCGGCCTTAACCAGTTCGTCCTTGAACGGGCCGAGGAAGTCGCGGCCGAAATCGTCGTTCTGATAGAGGATCGCGACCTTCGCGTTGGGGTTTTTGGCGAGCACGTATTTGGCGAGGATCCGCGCTTCGGTCGGATACAGCGGCAGGCCCGCCATCGTCCATTTGAAATTCTTCGGGTCATTCCATTTCGACGCGCCCGTGTTGAGCAGCAATTGCGGCACGCCCTTGGAGTTCAAATATTTGTGGACGGCGGTTTGCGGCGCGGTGCCGAGCGAGCCGAACAAGGCCAGCACCTCCTCCTGCTCGACCAGACGGCGGGTCGCCTCGACGGTCTTCGGCGCGCTGTAGGAATCGTCCATCGTCAGAAATTTGATCTTGCGGCCGTTGATGCCGCCTTTCTCGTTCAGCATCTGGAAATAGGCCTCGCCGACGCGGCCGACCACGCCATAGAGTGAGCCGGGGCCGGAATGCGGCACGGTCTGGCCGAGCTTGATCTCGGTATCGGTCGCGCCGGGATCGTATTTTTTCTGAGCCTGAGCGGCGGTGCCGGCGAGCATCGCGGCGACAACCACGGTGACAGCGCTGAACACACCAGTGGGACGCGATTTGTGACACATCGGCATCGATTGGTTTCTTTCCCTGGAGGCAGATCGCGCCAAACGCGTCGCCCGTTTTCTTGAGCCCGCGCGAGGACGCACGGGCCGGACCGCATCCTGTCTGCTGCGATCCCGACGGGCAAGGCCGGCCGGTCCCAACGCCTGCGTCAGGGCAGCGCAGGCAGGGCCCCAAACCCGACAAAGCCTTTAAAACCGGCCGCGGCAGTGCCGCAAATCCCCGACACTGTGGCCGTCGGAACACAGCTAATGCGGGATTCATCCGGTATGATGGTGGTTCACGGTCCGAATAGGATCGTCGTTCAATTCGAAATGGGGCGAACTATGAAACGTATTCTTGCTGGCGCGCTGCTCGTCGGAACGGCCATCACCAGCGCACATGGCGCTGATCTTCAGGCTCGCCCCTACACAAAGGCTCCGGCCCCGATGCTGGCGGTTTACGACTGGACCGGCTTCTATCTCGGCGTCAACGTCGGCCTCGGCCTCGGTCGCGACCGCATCACGCACGGCTTCGCAGGCTTCAACGACACAACCTATACGCAGCCGCAGGGCCTCGTCGGTGGCGGCCAGATCGGTTACAACTGGCAGAACAACGCGTCCTTGCTCGGTCTCGGCCCGATCGTCTTCGGTATCGAAGCCGATATCCAGGGCGCCGACATGCGCGACAACCGCAACCTGCTGAATTCGATCGGTGGCGTGACCACCAGCTACAATCAGCGCCTCGACTGGTTCGGCACCGTGCGCGGTCGCATCGGCCTCAGCAAAGGTCCGGTGTTCAGCTACTTCACCGGCGGTTTCGCTTACGGCAGCGTCAAGACCGACGTCATCCAGACCCTCGGCGCCGTCACGGGCGCGACCCCGCTGGAAAACGGGATGCGCACCGGCTACGTGCTCGGCAGCGGCGTCGAAGCCGCGCTGGGTGGCAATTGGACCGGCAAGATCGAGTATCTCTACCTGAACATGGGCAGCAAGGATTTTGCCTTCACCAACCTCGGTATTCCGCAGGCCCTCAACAGCGAAATCCGCGAAAACATCTTCCGCGTCGGTCTGAACTATCGCATTGGCGGCAACAGCGCCTACGTTCCGGACGCGGCGAACTGGGCCGGTCTCTATCTCGGCGGCAACGTCGGCGGCTCCGGCGCCGGTCGTGATCGCAGCTCGCTCACGGTCGGCGGCGTGACCGATACCTTCAATCTCGCGCGGGACGGCATCATCGGCGGCGTGCAGGCCGGTTACAACTGGCAGGCCGGCAACATCGTGTTCGGTCTCGAAGCCGACATCCAGGGGTCCAGCCAGCGCGAGAAGGACACTTGCGTGCTGAGCTGCTCCGCTCTGGTTGGCGCGGCCTATGACGCCCGCCTGCCCTGGTTCGGAACGGCGCGTGGTCGCCTCGGTTACGCGGTCGGCTCCACCCTGTTCTATGCCACCGGCGGTTACGCTTACGGCAATGTCAAAACCGACATCACCACGAACGTTCTCGGCGCGTTCACCACGACCTCGCTCAAGAACAACAAGAGCGGTTACGCGGTCGGCGCCGGCATCGAAACGCCGTTCACCCTGCTCGGCCTGTTCGGACCGAACTGGACCAGCAAGAGCGAATATCTCTACGTCGATCTCGGCAGCCAGACCGATACCTTCGTCGCCAACGGCGTGGCATTCACGAACTCGACCAAGGTGCAGCAGCACGTCTTCCGCACCGGCATCAACTACCACTTCAACTCCCCGGTCGTTGCGCGCTACTGATCGCGCGACACG
>JAQGJY010000353.1 GCA_028290325.1 Tardiphaga sp. | reverse complement strand
CGCCGAATGGAGCCCCTATCTCCCAATGGTCCGGATTGGATCCAGGTCTGGTCGGTTTTCGCTGCGCCGTTCGCCCGACCGCCGGTGTTCGCCACAGCGGGTCGGACTCGCAGATCCGTTCGTGCAGTTTAGTCTGTTCGAGCCAAGTCACGCGGGCATGGTCGCAAATGCAATTACAAACCGCATGAAGCCGTCGGCCATCTCGGCGAATAGCGGCGCGTCGCGCGCCATGTCGTTCGTGATCCCCGTTACTTGCGTAATCTTCGCGGAATAGATTTTCGCGGATTGAGCAACGAATTCCACTCGCCGACGATCTGATGATTGCGCACATCCACCGCGGCGCCTCTGCAATGTCGGCGATCTCGGTGTATCGAAAATAAGCGCGGTTGAAGATCGCGCCGCGCCGATTGATGATGCGGATCAGAAGGCACTGTGCATCCCGCGCTGTTGAATGGTGTGGCAAAGTCGAAATGCTCGTCGCGATCGGTACGGCGAGCCCGATCCGCACATTATATGGCGCTCACCATTTGTGCCCGCGCATCGCCTAATAGCTGGTCGTACGTATCGCTCGCCGACGGGCTAGCCATCGCTCGCGTCGTGTCGCCGCTGCAGGCGCCAAAACGGGCCGCGGAATAGAGTCGCGATTCAAAAGACGAGAGGTAGTTGCCGGCCGCCGCTCTCGGCTCCGGCCGCTGCTCGGTCGAATCCATATGAAATTCCTATATCATCGCTCCGCATCCCACCTCGAAAACCTACGTCAAGGCTGGCACTTCTGATTCTCTCACAAGCGGGCGGTTGCTGCTCGCGTCCGCGCCTCAGCGCCTCAGGAGTTTCCATGCTGGATGCCGTCATGATCGCCCTCGGACTGGGCTTCTTCGTCTTATCGGTAGGTTACGCCTACGCCTGTGAACGGCTGTGAGGAGGACATCATGATTTTCGATTACTCGCTCGCCGGCATCGTGTCCGCGGGACTGCTGATTTACCTGACCTACGCGCTGCTGCGCCCCGAACGTTTCTGAAAGGTCTGCTCCCATGACCATGATTGGCTGGATCCAAATTGCTCTCTTCTGCGCGGTCGTTGTCGCGCTGGTGAAACCGCTCGGCGCTTATATGACGCGTGTTTTCACGGGCGAACGCAGCTTCCTTTCTCCCATTCTTCGACCCGTTGAATCTGGTTTGTACTGGATTTCGGGCGTCAACGAGAAGCGTGAACAGCACTGGCTCACCTACACGATCGCAGCATTGCTGTTTCACATCGTCGGCTTTCTGCTCCTCTATGCGGTCATCCGCCTGCAGGCTGTGTTGCCGCTCAATCCGCAAGGCCAGTCGGCTGTCGCCGAGGACCTGTCGTTCAACACCGCGGTCTCGTTTCTCACCAACACCAACTGGCAGAATTACGGCGGCGAAAGCACGATGTCGTATTTGACCCAGATGCTCGGCCTGACGACGCAGAACTTCATCTCCGCAGCGGCCGGTATCTCGCTGGCGGTGGCCCTTGTGCGCGGCTTTGCGCGCAATTCGGTGCGCACCATCGGTAACTTCTGGGTCGATATCACCCGCGCGACGCTCTACGTCCTGCTGCCGATCTGCATCGTATACACGTTATTTCTCGTTTGGCAGGGCGTGCCGCAAACGCTGGGTGCGTACGTTGACGCAACGACGCTCGAAGGCGCCAAGCAAAGCATCGCGGTCGGCCCCGTCGCGTCGCAAGTTGCGATCAAGATGCTCGGCACCAATGGCGGCGGCTTCTTCAATGCCAACGCGGCACATCCGTTCGAAAACCCGACGGCGCTCTCGAATTTCGTGCAGATGCTCTCGATCTTCGCGATCGGCGCGGCGCTGACCAACGTGTTCGGCCGCATGGTCGGAAACCAGAAGCAGGGCTGGGCGATCCTCGGCGTAATGGGCGTGCTGTTCATCATCGGCGTTGCGATCACTTACGGTGCCGAAGCTTCCGGAACCACCGGTCTCGCGGATCTCGGTCTCAGCGGCGGCAACATGGAGGGCAAGGAGATGCGGTTTGGCATCGTTGCGTCCGCTTTGTTCGCCGTGGTCACCACCGCGGCATCCTGCGGCGCCGTCAATGCGATGCATGACTCGTTCACGGCGCTCGGCGGCATGATCCCGCTGATCAACATGCAGCTCGGTGAGATCATCGTCGGCGGTGTCGGTGCCGGACTTTACGGCATGCTGATGTTTGTCGTGCTGGCGATCTTCGTCGCCGGTTTGATGGTCGGCCGCACGCCGGAATATGTCGGCAAGAAGATCGAGTCCCGTGAAGTCAAGATGGCCATGCTCGCCATCCTGGTGCTGCCGCTGATGTATCTCGGCTGGACCGCGGTCGCCGTCGTCCTGCCCTCCGCGGCCGCGTCGATGGCCAACGCCGGGCCGCACGGCTTCACCGAGGTGCTGTATGCGTTCACTTCGGCAACCGGCAATAACGGTTCGGCGTTTGGCGGGCTCACCGGCAACACCGTCTTCTACAACCTCACGCTCGCCTGTTCGATGCTCGTCGGCCGCTTCTTCATGATCATTCCGGCCATGGCGCTGGCGGGATCGTTGGCGGCCAAGAAATCGATCCCGGCGTCCGCGGGCACCTTGCCCACCACGGGCGGCCTGTTCATCGGCCTGGTGATCGGCGTCATCCTGATCATCGGCGGTCTCACCTTCTTCCCGGCGCTGGCGCTCGGGCCGATCGTCGAGCACCTCGCGATGACCGCCCATACCCTGTTCTGATCGATTACCGGAGTATTCCCATGGAAACGTTGAAACTGCAGAAGCAGGCGCCGGTCTCGGCCATGCTCGATGCCAAGATCGTCTTCCCGGCGATCGGCTCGGCCTTTGCCAAACTCGATCCGCGGCTGATGATCAAGAACCCCGTGATGTTCGTTGTGGCGGTCGTGGCCGCGCTGACGACGGTGATCTTCATCAAAAACATTGTCACCTCGGGACCCGATATCGGATTCACCTTCCAGATCCTGCTGTGGCTCTGGTTCACGGTGCTGTTCGCCAACTTTGCCGAAGCGGTCGCGGAAGGCCGCGGCAAGGCGCAGGCGGAATCGCTGAAGAAGACCCGCACCGAAAGCCAGGCCAAGCTCCTGACCGGCGACAGCGCCGGTGACAAGAGCTACCGCATGGTTTCGGGCACCAGCCTGAGGGTCGGCGATGTCGTGCTCGTCGAGGCCGGCGACAACATTCCGTCCGATGGCGAAGTGGTCGAGGGTATGGCGTCCGTCAACGAAGCCGCCATCACCGGCGAGTCCGCTCCAGTCATCCGTGAATCCGGCGGCGACCGTTCTGCGGTTACGGGCGGCACGCAAGTGTTGTCCGACTGGATCCGCGTCAAGATCACGGCCGCGCAGGGATCGACCTTTATCGACCGCATGATCAAGCTAGTGGAAGGCGCCGAGCGACAGAAGACACCAAACGAGATCGCGCTGACCATCCTTCTAGTCGGTCTCACCATCATCTTCGTGTTCGCCACCGTAACAATCCCGAGCTATGCCGCTTATGCGGGCGGTTCGATCTCGGTCGTCGTGCTGGTGGCGTTGTTCGTGACGTTGATCCCGACGACGATCGGCGCGCTGCTTTCCGCGATTGGTATCGCGGGTATGGACCGCCTGGTGCGATTCAACGTGCTCGCAATGTCCGGACGCGCGGTTGAGGCCGCCGGTGACGTCGATACGCTGCTGCTCGACAAGACCGGCACCATCACGCTGGGCAATCGTCAGGCGACCGCGTTTCGACCGGTGCACGGCATTACCGAACAGGAACTGGCCGATGCGGCACAGTTGGCCTCGCTGGCCGACGAGACGCCGGAAGGTCGCTCCATCGTTGTGCTGGCGAAGGAGAAATATAACATCCGCGGCCGTGACATGGCCGAGCTCGATGCGACCTTTGTGCCGTTCACCGCGCAGACTCGCATGAGTGGTGTGAATGCCGGCGCGATGTCCGTCCGGAAGGGCGCGGTGGATTCCATCCTGACCTATGTCAGCGGCGGCGTTGCCAGCGACACGGCTCGGGAAATCCTGGCGATCTCGGATGAGATTTCGAAAGGTGGCGGCACGCCGCTCGCGGTCGCCCGCGACGGCAAGCTCCTGGGCGTCATTCATCTCAAGGACATCGTTAAAGGCGGTATCCGCGAACGTTTCGCCGAACTGCGCCGAATGGGGATCCGGACGGTGATGATCACGGGCGACAACCCGATGACTGCCGCGGCGATTGCCGCCGAGGCTGGCGTCGACGACTTCCTGGCGCAGGCGACCCCCGAGGACAAGCTGCAACTCATTCGTGACGAGCAGGCCAAGGGCAAG
>JAQGJY010000342.1 GCA_028290325.1 Tardiphaga sp. | reverse complement strand
TGTTCGAGATAGGCCACCAGTCGGCCATCCTACAATGTCAGCCCGAAGGCCTTTTGAGCGAATTCGAGCGGCGTCGCCGTCACCGCGCGGCCGGGGTCGGTGACGACCAACATGATCCGCGCCGGCGAGAACAATCCGCCGGCCAGTCCGCTGAGCCGGATCGCCTGAACGATCAACGGCCGCTGCAACGGCCGCCGCGCGACGACGACGGCCGGCGAGCTGGTCAGCGCCGGATCGGCCGGCCGGATGGTCGACGCGATGGCGCGGGACAGCGTCAGGCTGTCTTCGGGATAGGCGCAACGCAGCGTTCGATGCGATAATTCCAGGCCATCGCCGATCAGGGCTTCCGCCTTGGCATTGAACTTGACGACGCAGCCGTGCTCGTCGAGCAGGAAGCTTGCGTAATCCAGCGCCTGATGGGCATCGAGCATGCCGACCGCGTTGGCATAAGACACATTGCGGGCGAGCACGGCGGCCTGATTGAGATAGCCGCTGAAGCGGACCAGATCGGCCTGTTCGCGCGCGTCGAAGAAACCCTTGCGGTCGCCGCGCTGAATGACGAGGCACCATTCGTCGGCGGCATTGGCGAAATTGATGGCCGCGGACCAGTTGCACTGATGCTTGGCGAGCAGCCCCTGATAATAGTCCAAGGTCCGCAGCTCGTCGGCGCTGGCGAAATCCTGATCGGTGAAGATGCCCTTCGCCCGCCCGACGGCGATGCCGCGGACGCGCTCGTCGCGTTCATGCCAGCCGTCGCGGAAATACTCGTCAAGGCCTTCTTCAAGCGATCGCGAATGCGGCGAGCCTGGCAGCCGGCCCTTGATCGGCAGGAGAACGGCGCCGGTCGCTCCGGCATATTGCGCGATCGTGTCCATCGCGTCGGTCCAGCGCGATGGATCAACCGCGGCGTCGAGCAGCCCCTGCGCGGCGACGTCGAAGGGAATCGCACGAGAAGCCATTTTGAGGATCTACGCTTTCATACCGGAGGTTGCGGTAGAAACATCGATCGCTCCGCGCCGGATTGCAACGTTTTCTTGTTTTCAATCCTGCGGAATAAATGGGCGCGGTTAACCCAGCAGTCCGGCATGGACCCACCAGCCGGGCCGCGCCTGGGCCAGATCGGCGGCGGCGGCCTGCGCGGCCGGCTGATCCGCGAACAACGCAAAACAGGTCGCGCCGGAGCCCGACATCCGCGCCAGCAGCACGCCGTCGGCGGCGCGCAAAGCGGCCAGCACGTCGGCGATGACCGGCTGGATCGCCAGCGCCGGGGCCTCGAGGTCGTTGGTGCCCTTCTCGAGCAGGCGCAGCCACTCCTCACGCGAGGCATCCGATTGCGGCCACGTCATGCCCTTCAGCACGTCGGCGACGCCGACGCGCAGACGCCCGGCTTTGAGACCGAGTTGAGCGAACACATCCTTGGTGGCGACGGCAACGCGTGGATTGACCAGCACGCAGGACATCGCGGGCAGCGGCAGGGGCAGCAACGTGTCGCCGACGCCTGTCATCACGCAGGATGTCGATTCAAGGCAGACCGGCACATCGGCGCCGGTCAGCTTCGCGACCTCAAGAAGGCGCGGATCGTCTGGGCCGATGACATTGGCCCGCGCGAGCAATCGCAATGCCGCCGCCGCGTCCGCCGAACCGCCGCCGATTCCGGCGGCCACGGGCAAATGCTTCTCGAGTCTGAAATGGCCGGTTCGGAGATTTTCGACGCGCGCGGCCAACAGGCGAGCGGCCTTGAGCACGAGGTTCTCGGTGCTGTCGCCGCAATCCGACGCGCCTGGCCCGGTCGTCGTCAGCGACAGTTCATCGCCGACTTCAAGCGTCAGCGTATCGGCGCAATTGGCGAATGCCACGACGCTTTCGAGGTCGTGATACCCATCGACCCGCCGCCCTACCACGCGCAAGGTCAGATTGACCTTGGCGCGCGCCTGTTCCGTCAACGCCGACATCGGCGATCCGCCCCCTGAGACACTAACCGCTTATACGTCAGCCGCCTTTGCCGTCGCCTTCTTTTTTCTTGTCCGCGGCGGTCGGGTCCGCGGCGGCGGACGCCGGCGCGGGATCGCTCGGCAGGCCGTTGGCGAGCTTGGCCTCGATCTTCGGCAGTTCCTCGGCCTCGGGCTTGAGGTCCCGGGCGTGGGCCCACTGGAAATTGGCTTCCAGCGTGCGGCCGACGCGCCAATAGGCATCGCCGAGATGGTCGTTGATGGTCGGGTCTTCCGGCTTGAGGTCGATCGCACGCTCCAGCGTCTTCACCGCCTCCTCGAAATTACCGATCCGGTAATAGGCCCAGCCGAGCGAATCGACGATGTAGCCATCGTCGGGACGCTGATCGACCGCGCGCTTGATCATCTTCATCGCCTCGTCGAGATTGATGCCCTGATCGATCCAGGAATAGCCAAGATAGTTCAGCACGTGTGGCTGCTCGGGCTGCAATTCGAGCGCCTTCTTCATATCGACCTCGGCCTTGGCCCACTGCTTGGAGCGCTCAAGGCAGATGCCGCGGAAGTAGAAATACACCCAGTTCGCTTTCTCGATGCTCGGCAGCGCGTCAATGCCCTGCGTGTAGGTCTGCGCGCAATCGGCGAACTTCTTCTTGCCGCGCTCGATGTTGCCGAGCGCCATGATGGCTTCCAGGTCCTTCGGATCCTCGGCGGTGACACCCTTCAGAATCTTGATGGCTTCTTCCGAGCGGTCGGCGGCGTCGAGATCGGTCGCCTGCTGGATCTGCGCGTTGCGCTTCAACGGCGAATTCGCCGGCACGCGCTCGTAGACCTTGATCGCCATCGCCGGCTTCTTCACCGATTCATACAGGTCCGCGAGCGAGAGCAGCGCCA
>JAQGJY010000200.1 GCA_028290325.1 Tardiphaga sp. | reverse complement strand
GCCTGCTCGGCGGTTTCCTTGCGGCCCAGCACTTCGAACGCATGGTGCACGCCGCCATTGGTGAGATCCTTGACCTGCTGCACGACATCGCCGTTGCGCGGATCGACCACGTCGGTCGCGCCGAGTTTGGTCGCCAGTTGCAGCTTGGCCGGATTGGTATCGACCGCGATGATGCGACCGGCGCCGGCGATCTCCGCGCCGTTGATCGCGGCCATGCCGACGCCGCCGCAGCCGATGACGACAACGGTTTCGCCAGGCGCGACCTTCGCCGTATTCACGACAGCGCCGTAGCCGGTGATGACGCCGCAGCCGATCAAGGCCGCCAGTTCGAGCGGCATGTCCTTGCGGATTTTGACGATCGCGTTTTCGTGCACCAGCATCTGCTCGGCGAACGACGACAGATTGAGAAACTGGTTGAGCTTTTCCGAGCGCGCCCATGACAGCCGATTCGAGACGCCCGGCAGCATCTTCACCGTCGTGTCGCTGCACAGCACCGGGCGGCCGGTCGAGCAATTATCGCAGGTGCCGCAGAACACCGACAGACAGGTCACGACGTGGTCGCCCGGTTTCACGTAGGTGACATCGGCGCCGACCTGTTCGACGACGCCGGCGGATTCATGGCCGAGCACGGCCGGCAGCGGATGCGGATACAGCCCTTCCATGAAATGCAGATCGGAATGGCAGAGCCCGGCGACGGTGGTGCGGATCAGCACCTCGCGCGGGCCGGGCTTCTGGATGCTGATGTCTTCGATCACCAGCGGCTTGTTCACTTCGTAGAGGACGGCGGCCTTCATGGGTGGTCTCCCTTTTTGGTTATTGTTATCGTTTTATTTTCCGTCATTGCGAACGATGGCTAAAATTGGCGAAGCCAATTTCAGCCAATCGAAGCAATCCGTCGTCTCTCAGAATCCTACGCTACCGTCAGCCATTCGCCAACCTCCGCCATGTCGGCGTCGCGGTCGCCGAGCAGCAATTGCGACATTGCCGCCTCGCGCGCGCTATCGGTCAAGGCGAACGGATCGGCCGCCGCGATCCTGTGATCGACCACGAGCCGCGCCAGCAACAGCCGCCGCGCATCGCCGCGCGCCGCATCGATCCGGGCGCCCTCCCAGGTCAACGCGACGGCGCTGGCGACATGATAGAGCAGCGACGTCGCGCGGCGGGCCTCGGCCTCGTTGTCGCTGGTTGTCGCGACCTGACGCGCCATCGCGACCGCGCGATCGACGTAACCTTTCAGGCGATCGCGCCACGCAAGCGGCACGGACACGGAATCGTCGAGCCGCGCGTGCATGTCGGCGGCCAGAGCCTGCTCCGCGCCGTGGCGGCCGACCGCGCGGGTGATCGCATCGAGCGCGACGATGTTGCCGGTGCCTTCCCAGATCGAACCGAGATGCGCGTCGCGCAACAGCCGCGCCGTGGCGAATTCCTCGATGTAGCCGATGCCGCCGCGCATCTCCATCGCGTCGCCGCAAACTTGCCGCGCGTCGCGGGTGGCGCGAAATTTCAACGTCGGCGTGAGAATCCGCAGCAATGCCGCCGCGTCCTGGCTGCCGGCCTCGGCGCGGTCGAGCGCGTCGGCGGTGAGGAAGCTCATCGACAGCGCCTGTTCGGTCGCCAGCGTGATCTTCATCAACTGCCGTCGCGCCAGCGGCATGTCGGCGATGCGGCGGCCGAACACCACGCGACCCTTCGCCACCGCCATCGCGTCATGCCAGGCGCGCCGCATCAAAGCGGTGGATTTGACGCCGTTCGAAAGCCGCGACGAATTCACCATCTCGGCCATCTGCACGAAGCCGCGATCGAGCCTGCCGACCGCATAAGCGATGGCGCCCTCGAGCTTGATCTCGCCCGAGGCCATCGAGCGCGTGCCCAATTTATCCTTCAGCCGCACGATGCGGTAATGATTGGGTGATCCGTCATCGAGCGTGCGCGGCATCAGGAACAACCCGACGCCGCGCGTGCCGGCTTCCGCGCCTTGCGGCCGCGCCAGCAGCATCACGACTTTCGCATCGGCATTGGAGCAGAACCATTTCTCGCCGGTCAGCCGCCAGTGATCACCCTCTTGAACGGCCGTCGTCGTCAGCTTGCCGACGTCGGAGCCACCTTCCTTTTCGGTCATGAACTGACCGCCTTGCGTCAGCTTCGCCATGTCGGTCTGCGTCAGTCCGTCAAGATATTTCGCCTTCAGCGCGGCATCGCCGAAATTCGACAGCAGCTTCGCCGCGCCGTCCGTCACATTGATCGGGCAGCCCATGCCGAATTCGGCCTGATTGAACAGAAATGTGAAAGCGTGCTTGGCGACCACGGGATAGGTCGAAGGCCAGCCCATGATGCCCTTGCGATGCGACAGCGCATGGATGCCGAATTCGCCGAACGCCGCCGCTTCGAGTTCGCGATAGGCCGGATGATATTCGACATGCTGCACGTCGTTGCCGAAGCGATCGCGCTGATGCAGCACCGGGCCGTGCCGGTCCGCCATGCGGCCGCATTCGTCGAGCCGGCCCCCGACCAGGCCACCCAGTCGATCGAGATGCGGCTGGATATGGGCGAACAATTTGTCGTCGAGATGGATGCGCAACAGGTCGGCGAGCGACGGATCGTTGCGATAGAAATTGCTGCCGGAGGTATCGGGCGCGATCAGGCTCGCGGCCAGTTGCGGTCGAACGTTCATCCCTGCTCACTTTTGGTTTAGGTGACGTGTTGTCGTCATCATGCGCCGCGCAGGGACGCGTGGAAAGGCGGGTGCATGCATGCCAATCGGCGGATTCCGCATTGCGATCGATGATGGTCGCCGCGCCAGATGCCAGGCGGGCGTTCGATCGCGGCTTCCATCACAAAGCGAGACGGCCGATCGGGTCCGCGCTGATCGGCCATCGCGACGGCAAGATGCCGCTCCGGTCAATATGCTTCTGGAAGCGCGTCAGCCGCCAGTCGCCCGGTGTCGCCAGCAGCGCGAAGCCGGACCGGCGCGCCAGCCCGATCATGGCGGCGTTGGTTCGCAGCGTGTCACCGAACAGATCGACCGGGCCGATCTCCGCCGCGCGACGTTGCAAATCATCGAACAACGCCAGGCCGAGACCCTGCTTCTGCCAGCGGTCATCAACCGACAGCGCCAGTTCGACACGCTCGGTCTCGGGATCGTGCACCAGCCGGGCTTCGCCGACGATCCGTTCAATACCGTCGATCATCAACGTCGCGACCGATGCGGCGTGATCGGCATCGATCGGATGTAAAATCGCCTAAAGCTCGGACGGGGGTAGCTCGCTGGTTGCGCCGAGCATCCGAGCGTAGCGCGAGGCCGCGGACAGAGCGCGGACGTAATTCTGCAACGCCGCCGCGTCGCGCGTCGCCACCGCGCGGATCGTCAGCAGCAGACCCGACCGCAGTCGAACGATTGCGCGGCGGGACAGGCTTGGGGCCTCTGCGGATACCAACATCTGTCAGGCTCTCGAATGAACCGGCGCGGCGGGCCGGCGATGGGCCGGCCCGGTCGCGGCGTTACGCCTGCCAGAATGGTTTGCTGGCCTCGTACATCACGTCGGTCGAG
>JAQGJY010000292.1 GCA_028290325.1 Tardiphaga sp. | reverse complement strand
TCCTGGTCGCGCCGCCGGCGATGTTGATCCTGCGCAAGCTGGTGAAACGCATCAAGGGCCTCGCCAAAACGCAATTCACCGGCACCGCCGATATTCTGGAGATCATGCAGGAATCGCTGCAAGGCATCCGCACGGTGAAGGCCTTCACGCACGAACCGACGATGCGCGCGCGTATCGACGCCAGCATCGATGCCGTCGAGCGCAACGCCAACAAGATGGCGCGGGTGTCGAACCGATCCAGCCCGCTAATGGAAACGCTGGGCGGATTCGCGATCGCGGGATCGCTGATGTATGGCGGCTATCGCGTCGTGGCCATGGGCGCGACTCCCGGCCAATTCTTTTCATTTCTGACGGCGTTTTTGCTGGCCTATGAGCCGGCGAAGCGGCTCGCGCGGCTCAACATCGAACTCAATTCGAGCGTCGTCGGCGCGCGCATGTTGCTCGACATTGTCGATAGCCCGGCCTCAGAGCCTGAGGATAATTTCAAACCGCCGCTGACGCTGACCGACGCCCGCGTCGAGCTGCGCGACGTGTCGTTCTTCTACCGCCACGACGAGCCGGTCTTGAACCGCATGAGCTTCGTCGCCGAGCCGGGCCGCGTGACCGCGCTGGTCGGTCCGTCCGGTGGCGGAAAATCCACCGTGCTGGCGCTGCTGTTGCGGTTCTACGAAGTGCCGCAAGGCCAAGTCGTGATCGATGGACAGGACATCGCCACCGTGTCGCGGCAGTCGTTGCGGCGGCAGACCGCTTATGTCGGACAAGACGTCTATTTGTTTCGCGCCAGCATTCGCGACAACATCGCCTTCGGCCGTCACGGCGCGACGGTGAACGAGATTGTCGCGGCAGCGAAGGCCGCCAGCGCGCATGACTTCATCATGGCCTTCCCGCTGGGCTACGACACGCCGGTCGGCGAGCACGGCGCGCAACTCTCGGGCGGCCAGCGCCAGCGCATCGCCATCGCGCGCGCGCTGGTGAAGGATGCGCCGATCATTCTGCTCGACGAAGCAACCGCCGCGCTTGATTCCGAGTCGGAACGACTTGTGCAGGACGCGATCGAGCGCCTCTGTAAGGGCCGCACGACGATCGTGATCGCGCATCGCCTGCATACGATCATGCATGCCGACGCAATTCTCGTGATCGAGGGCGGCGAGATCGTCGAGCAAGGCCGCCACGATGACCTGCTTCGGCGCGCCGGGCGCTACGCGTCGTTCTTCACCTTGCAGCACCAGTCCACCACGCCGCTCGCGCCGTTTGACGCCGCCTGATTTCAACAACCGCGAAAGATACAGATGACCAATTTCGTGATCGCTCCGCCGCCGCAAGCCGCCATCGCCGTCTCCGGCGACAGCAAGACCTTTCCCGTGCGCCGCATCTGGTGCGTCGGCCGCAACTATCTCGAACACGTCCGCGAGATGGGCAACGACGAGCGCGCGCCGCCGTTCTTTTTCGCGAAGCACGCCGACATGATCGCGCCCGATGGCGCGACGATTCCCTATCCGCCGATCACGAAGGATTTTCATCACGAGGTCGAACTCGTCGTCGCGCTTAAGAGCGGCGGCTTGCATATCTCTGCTGAGAGGGCGCTCGATTGCGTGTGGGGCTATGGCTGCGGAATCGACCTGACGCGCCGCGATCTGCAGATCGCTTCGCGCAAGAAGGAGCAGCCATGGGAGATTGGCAAATCCTTCGATCACTCCGCGCCGTGCGGCGCGCTCGCGCCGGCCGCCACCATCGGCCATCCGACCAAGGGTAAAATCTGGCTGTCCGTCAACGGCACGCAAAAGCAGACCGGCGATCTCTCCGAGATGATCTGGAATGTCCCCGAAATCATCGCAAAGCTGTCGATGCAAGTCGAGCTCGCATCCGGGGACATCATCATGACTGGCACGCCAGCGGGCGTCGCGGCGCTGTCGCCCGGCGACAAGATCGAATGCGGCATCGACGGTATCGGGACCCTCAAGGTCACGATCGGCGAACCGGCCTGACGGCTGCGACCTCCCGGATAGGTCTCGACGGCGGCGAACGTTGTGATACGCTCGACGCAATCGACAGTAAATCGGGAGGTCGCATGCCTTATCTCGTTCAGGGAACAGACACGTCCGGAAACGTCTCGTTGCGCCGCGAAAACGCCGCGGCCGCCGCCAAGAAGGCATCCGAATTGATCGCCGATGGCTGTTGGGACGTTCAAATCACCGCGCCCGACGGGCACGTCTATCCCGAAGCCGAGTTCTCCAAGCTCGAAACCAGCGTTTAAAAAAAAGCCCCGGATTACTCCGGGGCTTTTTTGCTGACGGGTTCGTCGCCGCTCAATACCGGTAATGATCCGCCTTGTATGGGCCTTCTGGCTTGACGCCGATGTAGCTTGCCTGCTCCTTGCTCAGCTCGGTCAGCTTGACGCCGATCTTGGCGAGATGCAGGCGCGCGACCTTCTCGTCGAGCGACTTCGGCAGCACATAGACTTCCTTCTTGTACTTGCCGTCCTTGTTGTTAGCGTAAAGCTCGATCTGCGCCAATGTCTGGTTGGTGAACGACGCCGACATCACGAACGACGGATGGCCGGTCGCGTTGCCGAGATTCACGAGTCGGCCTTCCGACAGCAGGATCAGGCGATGACCATCTGGGAAGGTGATCTCGTCGACCTGCGGCTTGATGTTGTCCCACTTCAAATTCTTCAGATGCGCGATCTGGATCTCGTTATCGAAGTGGCCGATGTTGCAGACGATGGCGCGATCCTTCATCGCGCGCATGTGCTCGATCGTGATGATGTCCTTATTGCCGGTCGCGGTGACGAAGATGTCGGCGCGTGGCGCGGCGTCTTCCATCGTGACGACTTCATAGCCTTCCATCGCCGCCTGCAACGCGCAGATCGGATCGACCTCGGAAACCAGCACGCGGCAGCCGGCCTGACGCAGCGAGGCGGCTGAGCCCTTGCCGACATCGCCGAAGCCGGCGACCATCGCGACCTTGCCGGACATCATGACGTCGGTGCCACGGCGAATGCCGTCCACGAGAGATTCGCGGCAGCCGTAAAGATTGTCGAACTTCGACTTGGTGACGCTGTCGTTGACGTTGATCGCCGGAAACAGCAGCTTGCCGGCCTTCTGCATCTCATAAAGGCGGTGCACGCCGGTGGTGGTTTCTTCCGACACGCCGAGGATGTTGCTGGCGACTTCGGCGAACCAGCCCTTGGGCTTGTCCTTGAGCAACTTCTTGATGAGCGCGTAGAACACTTCCTCTTCTTCCGACTCCGGCTTGTCGAGGAACGCGGTGTCGCCGTTCTCGGCGCGTAGGCCATTATGCACCAGCATGGTGGCGTCACCGCCGTCATCGAGGATCATATTCGGCGTGAGAATTTCGCCAGATTTTGCCCCATGCCAGTCGAACAACTTGGCGGTGTAGTCCCAATATTCGGTGAGGCTCTCGCCTTTCACGGCAAACACCGGAATGCCGGCGGCGGCGATCGCCGCGGCGGCATGGTCCTGCGTCGAATAGATGTTGCACGAGACCCAGCGGATATCGGCGCCAAGCACCTTGAGCGTCTCGATCAGCACGGCGGTCTGGATCGTCATGTGCAGCGAGCCGGCGATGCGTGCGCCCTTGAGCGGCTGGCTCGGGCCATATTCCTCGCGCGTCGCCATCAAGCCGGGCATCTCGGTCTCGGCGATCGAGATTTCCTTGCGGCCATAATCGGCAAGGCTGATGTCCTTGACGATGTAATCGGAGAATCCCTTGGGGGCGGTGGTCATTCTATTGTTCCTAACGTCCATGTCATGATGAGCGTCATCCCGACCCGCGCTCGCAGCGCTTCGCAATGACGGCGTCGTAATCTCAAACCGCGCGTTTGAGCGCGTCGGCGAGGTCGGTTTT
>JAQGJY010000246.1 GCA_028290325.1 Tardiphaga sp. | reverse complement strand
CGCAAGTCCTGACAAATCCGCAACAGGCCTATACCAAGCAGCTACTTGACGCCGCCCCCGGACGAGGATGGGATTTCGCCAACTTCCGTCCCGTCGCGCCGGAGCTGATGGCGGCGGTGTGACGGCGTGACCAGCATATGCAACGTCGTCATGCCGGGGCGATCGGATCGCGAACATATCGATGCGACGCATCGATATTGAGCGGACAATCGAGCCCGGAACATACTCCTCGCAGCGGTCATGAATTTCGCCTGCGCCCATCCATCGCGGAATGACGACCCCTTTGAAAATGATTTGAGCCCTTCATGATCCGCATCGCCATCGGCGGCTTTCTCCACGAGACCAATACCTTCGCCCCGACCAAAGCCGATTACGTCGCGTTCCAGCAGGGCGGCGGCTGGCCGGCAATGTGCGAGGGCGCGGAACTGCTCAAGGTGATGCGCGGCATCAATGTCGGCGCGGCCGGGTTTGTCGAGCAAGCCGAGACCTATGGCTGGGATCTGGTGCCGACGATCTGGTGCGCGGCGTCGCCCTCGGCCCATGTCACGCAAGACGCCTACGAGCGCGTCTCCGAAAAATTGCTGGCCGGCCTGAAATCGGCGATGGCCGACGGCCCACTCGACGCTGTCTATCTCGATCTGCACGGCGCGATGGTCGCCGAGCACATCGATGACGGCGAAGGCGAAATTCTCGCGCGCGTCCGCACGCTGATCGGCCACGATATTCCCCTTGTCGTCAGCCTCGATCTGCATGGCAATATCACCCAACGCAGCATCGATCTCGCGGACGCGATGATCGCCTACCGCACCTACCCGCATATCGACATGGCCGACACCGGCCGCGCCTGCGCCAGGCATCTCGCCCTGATCTTGGGGACGACAACCGAGTTCGCGAAAGCGTTCCGGCAATTGCCGTTCCTGATTCCGATTTCGTGGCAATGCACCAGCGACCAGCCGGCCAAAGCCATTTACGAAAAGCTTGCCGCGCTCGAAAGCGATCGCGTGCCGACGCTGTCCTTCGCGCCGGGCTTTCCGGCGGCGGATTTCGCAGATTGCGGGCCAAGCGTGTTCGCTTACGGCGTCACGCAGGCCGACGCCGACCACGCCGCCGACGCCATGGTCGCGATCATCGCTGGCCATGAAGACGATTTCGACGGCAAGATCTTCGCGCCGGACGACGGCGTACAATATGCGATGGCCATCGCCAAGACCGCGAGCAAGCCCGTCGTCATCGCCGATACGCAGGACAATCCCGGCGCGGGCGGCGACAGCGACACGACCGGCATGTTGCGCGCCTTGGTGCGCAACGACGCGCAGCGCGCCGCGATCGGCGTCATCTATGATCCGGTCGCCGCCGCTGCCGCCCACGAGGCCGGCGTCGGCGCGACGGTCCGCCTGTCGCTTGGCGGCAAATCTGGCATTCCCGACGACGCGCCTTACGACAACGAATTCATCGTCGAGCAACTATCGGACGGCGAGTTCATCGCGCCCGGCCCTTATTATGGTCATCGCCAGATGAGCATGGGGCCATCCGCCGGGCTGCGGATCGGCGGCGTCCGCGTCGTGGTGTCGTCGCGCAAGGCGCAGCTCGCCGATCAGGCGATGTATCGCTATGTCGGCATTGAGCCGACCGAACAGGCGATTCTCGTCAATAAAAGCTCGGTGCATTTCCGCGCCGATTTCGAACCAATCGCCGAGACCATCATCATCTGCGCCGCGCCGGGGGCGATGCCGGCCGATACCGCCGCGCTGCCATGGACAAGATTGCGCCCCGGGATCAGGATCAAGCCGAACGGCGCTGCATTTGCGCCGGAGGAAAATTGATGAATACGGCGCCCGCTTATCTCCCTCCCCCGAGCGCGGCTGTTGCTGCGCCGGCCACCCGCCCGATCCCTAGAGCGGTGGAGCGATAAAACCGCGCCTGCCGCGACGCTTATTTCAACTTCACGGAGAATGACCCTATGCCGACGCTTGACCACATCGACGCCTTCGCCAACGACCTCACCGCGATCCGCCACGATCTGCACGCCCATCCCGAGATCGGGTTCGAGGAAGTCCGCACCTCCGGGATCGTCGCGGAGAAGCTGGCGTCCTGGGGTGTCGAGGTGCATCGCGGCCTTGGTGGCACCGGCGTCGTCGGCGTCTTGAAAGGCAAGGGCTCCGGCACCAAACGCATCGGCCTGCGCGCGGACATGGACGCGCTGCCGATGGAAGAGAACACCAATCTGAAATGGCGCTCAACCATCCCCGGCCGGTTTCACGGCTGCGGTCATGACGGCCACACCACGATGCTGCTGGGCACCGCGCGCTATCTCGCGGAAACGCGCAATTTCGACGGCACGGTGCACTTCATCTTCCAGCCCGCCGAAGAGGGTCTTGGCGGCGCCCGCGCGATGATCAAGGACGGCTTGTTCTCGCGATTTCCCTGCGACGAAATCTATGGCCTGCACAATGCGCCTGACCTGAACCACGGCGAGATCGCGATCTTTCCCGGCCCCGGCATGGCCGGCGCGGATTTCTTCGACATCACCATCACCGGCTATGGCGCGCATGGCGCGATGCCGGAGCGTTCGAAAGACCCGGTCGTGATCGCGATGGCGCTCGGACAGGCGATGCAGACCATCGTCAGCCGCAACGTCGATCCGCTCAAATCGGCGGTGCTGTCGATCACCAAAATCCATGCGGGTTCGGCGCATAACGTCATCCCCAACGACGCTGTTTTGTCCGGCACGGTGCGCGCCTTCGACGACAAGGTCCGCACCCTAATCCGCGAGCGGATGCGCGCGCTCGCCGCCGGCATGGCGATCGCGTTCGATTGCGAGATCCATGTCGATATCCGCGACATCTTCAGCGTGCTGGTCAATCAGGAAGAACAGGCCACCGCCGTCGCCGACGTCGCGCGGACCATCGTCGATCCGGCCAAGGTGTTCACCACGTCGCGTCCGAAAATGGGCAGCGAGGATTTCGCCGACATGCTGCACGCCGTGCCCGGCGCGTATTTCTGGCTCGGCCATGACGGCTCGGTGCCGGTGCACAATCCGGGTTTCGTGCTCGACGACAAGATCCTGCCGGTCGGCGCGTCGATGTTCGCGCGGATCATCGAAACGCGGTTGCCCGTGGCGGCGTGAGTTTTGACGGCGCGCAACGGCGAAAGCGCGCGGGTTCAGCGGTCCCTCTCCCCGCGCGGGAGAGGGCAGGTTTGCGGTGACGTTCCCTTGTCACGAACAGCGCCGTAAGCAAAATCAACTCAAGGATCACCCACCATGACCGACGGCATCGCATCATCATCCACCGCGCTTCACGATCTCTCGGCCATCGATCTGCTGAAAGGCTACAAATCCAAGACCTTCTCGCCGAGCGAGGTGCTTGAGGATGTTCTAAGGCACGTCGCCAAGTGGGAGCCGCACATTCAGGCGCTCTATGCGTTTGATCCGGACGGCGCGCGCACCGTCGCAAGACAGTCCACCGAACGCTGGCAAAACAACGCGCCGCAGGGCCCGCTCGACGGTGTGCCGACGACGATCAAGGAGAACGTGGCGACCAAGGGCGTGCCGGTGCCGCTCGGCTCGATCGTCACGAAACTCGTTCCGGCCGCCGCCGATGCGCCGCCTTCGGCGCGTCTGCGCGAAGCCGGCGCGGTGATCTTCTCCAAAACAACGATGCCCGATTACGGCATGCTGTCGTCGGGACTGTCCAGCTTTCATCCGCTGACCCGCAACCCGTGGGATCTGTCGAAAAATCCGGGCGGCTCCAGCGCCGGCGCGGCGGCGGCGGGTGCGGCCGGTTACGGCCCGCTGCATCTCGGCACCGATATCGGCGGTTCGGTGCGGCTGCCCGCCTGCTGGTGTGGCCTGGTCGCGCTGAAGCCAAGCCTGGGACGCATTCCGATCGACCCGCCTTATGTCGGACGCGTCGCCGGGCCAATGACGCGCACCGTCGCGGACACCGCGTTGATGATGAGCGTGTTGTCATTGCCCGATGCGCGCGACGGCATGAGCCTGCCGCCGAACGATTTCGACTGGAGCGATCTCGCCATCGATCTGAAAGGCAAACGGATCGGCCTGCTGCTCGATCAATCGTTCGGCCAGCCGCTCGAGGCCGATGTCCGCGATGTCGTCGTCAAAGCCGCCAAAGCGTTTGCGGATGCCGGCGCGATCGTGACCGAAATCACCTCGCCTTTTACCAAGGATATGCTCGACGGGCTCGACACGTTCTGGCGCGCGCGCTCCTGGGGCGACATCTCGGCCCTGCCGAAGGCGGACCAGAACAAGGTGTTGCCCTACATCTTCAATTGGGCGGCCGGCGCGGACAAATTATCCGCCGCCGACGCGGTCAGGGGTTTCGGCGCGACGATGGCGATCCGCTCCGCCGCCGCGACGCTGTTCGCCAACCTCGATTTCATCATCTCACCGGTCGCGCCGAATGTGAATTTCGCCGCCGAGAACGCATCGCCCTTGAACGATCCGAACAAACCGTTCGACCATATCGGCTATACCGTGCCGTGGAATATGGCGGAGAATCCCGCCGCATCGATCAACGGCGGTTACGATACCACGGGTTTTCCGATCGGCGTGCAGATCGTCGGCCGACGCTTCGACGATCTCGGCGTGCTCCGGATGGCGAAGGCGTTCGAAGGCCTGCGCGGCGAGCAGAAGCCGTGGCCGACGCTGCCGGCCTGACGGTATCGCCAGGGCGAGCAGCAACGTATTCGACCTCGAAAACGATTGCGACGAAGCACTCCAGACGCTACGCAAAGAACTGGCTTGCTTCGCTCGCGCGGCGGTGGCTTACGCCGTCGCGTCGCTGGCTCGCAATGACGGCGTGACAACAAAAACAAACAAAAGGAAACACCCATGGCCTACGAGACGATCAAATATGAGGTCGCCGAGCAAATTCTCACGATCACGCTGAACCGGCCTGAAAAACTCAACGCCTTCAACGGCACGATGCAGGCCGAGCTGATCGCGGCGTTCGATGCCGCCGACGCCGACGACAATGTGCGCGCGATCATCGTGACGGGCGAAGGCCGGGGCTTCTGCGCGGGCGCGGATCTGTCTTCCGGCGCGGACACCTTCGATCGCGACGCCAAACGCGGGCCGGTCAAGAAACTCGCCGATGGCACCACCGACTATAGCGATCCGCAGGTGCGTGACGGCGGCGGTCAGGTCACGCTGCGCATCTTCAAATGCCTGAAGCCGGTGATCGGTGCGATCAACGGCCCCGCCGTCGGCATCGGCGTCACCATGCAACTGGCGATGGACATCCGTATCGCATCGGAGAATGCCCGCTTCGGCTTCGTTTTCTCGCAGCGCGGCATCGTGCCGGAGGCGGCATCCTCGTGGTTTCTGCCGCGCATCGTCGGCATCTCGCAGGCACTGGAATGGTGCTATTCGGGCAAGGTGTTTCCGGCGCAGGAAGCTCTCGCCGGCCGTCTCGTCAGCCAGGTCGTGGCGCCGGCCGACCTGATCCCGACCGCGCGCGCGCTCGCCAAGAGCTTCATGGAGAAGACCGCGCCGGTATCGGTCGCGCTGATCCGGCAGATGATGTGGCGCATGATGGGCGCGGACGATCCGATGGAAGCGCACAAGGTCGACAGCCGCGGCATCTACGCGCGCGGCCGCTCCGACGACGTCAAGGAAGGGGTGGTCTCATTCCTCGAAAAGCGTCCGGCGCAGTTCAAGAACACCGTATCGAAGGACATGCCGAACTATTATCCGTGGTGGAGCGAGCGCGAATACAAATAAACTGATTGCTTGTAGGGTAAGCAAAGCCCTCGCTCGCGCCACGCGTGACGAGCGGCGCGCCCACCGACAGCGACGACCGGCTCAAAAGGTGGGCGCGGCGCAACAACGCCTCGCCCACCCCGCGTCCTGCGGA
>JAQGJY010000186.1 GCA_028290325.1 Tardiphaga sp. | reverse complement strand
CTTCCTCCTCGGAATCCCACGAGCCGGTAACGGTGACTTTTTCGCCATCGACATCTTCGGTCCGCAAGGTCTTGCCGAGCCGGCCTTCGTTATGCGCGATCAGATGCGAGGCGGCGGCGAGGATGTGTCCGGTCGAGCGATAATTGCGTTCGAGCCGGATCACCTTGGCGCCGGGGAAGTCGTGATCGAAGCGCAGGATGTTATCGACCTCCGCGCCGCGCCAGCCATAGATCGACTGATCGTCGTCACCGACGCAACAGATGTTGCGGGTGGCGAATTGCGTCACAGCCTGATCCTTCGCGGCGCTCGGGCTGCGCCCTCGCTCCTCAGGATCAGGGGACAATGGCGTTGCCTCGACAGCAGCCTCCTCATCCCGAGGAGCCGCGCCTCCTCGCGCGGCGTCGCGAAGGATAAGGGGTGCGTTGCCCGACGGCGCCTGCGCCAGCAGTCGCAACCAGAGATACTGCGCGACGTTGGTGTCCTGATACTCGTCCACCAGAATGTATTTGAAGCGGTTTTGATATTGCCGGAGCACGTCGGGATGTTCGCGGAACAAGCGAATGTCTTCCAGCAGCAGGTCGCCGAAATCCGCGGCGTTCAGCGTTTTCAGCCGCTCCTGATAGGCGGTGTAGAGCTTGCCGCCCTTGCCGTTGCCGAACACCGCCGCTTCGCCGGAGGGCACCTGCGACGGCATCAGCCCGCGATTTTTCCAGCCGTCGATCAGCCCGGCCAGCATGCGTGCGGGCCAGCGTTTGTCGTCGATGTTTTCGGCCGCGAGCAATTGCTTCAGCAGCCGGATCTGATCGTCGGTATCGAGCACGGTGAAATTGGATTTGAGCTGCACCAGCTCGGCGTGGACCCGCAGGATGCGGCCGCCGATCGAATGGAAGGTGCCGAGCCACGGCATGCCCTCGACGGTCTGACCAAGCATCTGCCCGAGGCGATGCTTCATCTCCCGCGCGGCTTTGTTGGTGAAGGTGACGGATAGGATCTCTTGTGGCCGCGCTCGCCCGGTGGAGAGGATGTGCGCGATGCGCGACGTCAGCACCCGGGTCTTGCCGGTGCCCGCGCCGGCCAGCACGAGCACTGGTCCGTCGAGCGTCTCAACGGCGTCGCGCTGCTCGGGATTGAGCCCGGTGAGATACGGCGGCGCGGCAGCGGCGCGGGCGCGCGCGGCGATGCCGCCGGCGGCCGGCTGGTGGGCGGTGATGGGATACGGTCCGGTCATCAGGAATGCGTTGCAATCTTGGGTGCGAATCACCTTGCGCCCACGATGGCACCGTGGCGCCGCGAAGGGGAGGCTGGCGATTGGGGTTCATGCCGATATAGGCGCTCCACCGGCCGCTGCACAGTGGGAGGTAACACCGCGACCGAGCCTATGGAACTTTCGTTCCAGCATCGGTTTGTTTCGGTACAAGCTTATCGCCCACGAACTGTCGAGTGACCGCCATGGTTGAACTTCTTATTCTTGGACTGGTCGTGGCGGCGATCGTCGGCACGGTGACCTTCGTCGGTCCCGGCGAGACCATCGGCGCCATCGGGCGCCTGATGTTTCTGGCCGCGATCGTCCTGTTCATGATCTCGGCCGTGGTCGGCATCGCCAAGGGCCGGCTGAAAGCCTGAATTTATTTTTTGATCGGCATTGCGACGCTGCGGCCGATCGCGTCGGAGCGTGGCAGGTCTTTCTGCGCATCGGCCAATGCATGAATCCGCATCGCGATATCCGACGGGAACGGCGCGACCTTGCGCGCGGTCATGTCCATGTGCAGCGACATGTTTTCCGACGTCGCTGACAGCCAGCCTTCGGTCGCGTGACGTAATTCCTTGAACGTATGGATTCGCTTGTCGTCGGCGGCGACGATCAGGACCGAGATCTGGGCGGGATCGCCGAGCTGGATCTCGCGGACGTAGCGGACGTGGCATTCGGCGGTGAAGGTCGAGCATTTGCGCGCCCGCAGATAATTCGGCCCGATGCCGAGTTGAAGCCACAGCTCGTCGATCGCCCGATCGAACATCACATTGTAATAGGCCATGTTGAGATGACCGTTGTAGTCGATCCATTGCGGCTCGATCTGCATGATCGACGACAGAAACGGCGTCGGTGCTGATGGCAGATCGGCAAGCCCGCTGATCGGGCTGGGATGGGCTGGCGTCATCGGCGTGAGCATCCTCGGGTGAAAGCGTCAGTTCGCTTGACCGACTATACATCCTTTGTCACGGTCCGCCGCATCAGGGAGAATGTATAAGTGGGACTGATCAGCACCAACGTGCCCGGCCGGCCGACGCCGCAGGCGCTCGCTTCGGCCATCGAATCGCTGGCCGCCCGCTTCGGCAATCGCCTCGTCACATCGCGGGCGGTGCGCGACCAGCACGCCCACACCACGACATGGCTTCCACCGCAGCCGCCGGATGCGGTGGTGATGGCGCAGGAAACCGCCGACATCCAGGACGTGGTGCGGATCTGCGCCGCGAATGGCGTGCCGGTGATCGCTTTCGGCACCGGCACCTCGCTGGAGGGGCAGGTCAATGCGCCGGCCGGTGGCATCTGCATCGATCTGCGCGACATGAACCAGATCCTCGCCGTCCACGCCGACGACCTCGATTGCGTGATCCAGCCCGGCGTGACCCGCAAAATGCTGAACGAGCATCTCCGCGATCAGGGGGTGTTCTTCCCGATCGATCCCGGCGCGGATGCCTCACTCGGCGGCATGGCCTCGACGCGGGCGTCCGGCACCAATGCCGTGCGCTACGGCACGATGCGCGACAACGTGCTGGCGCTGAAGGTGGTGCGCGGCGACGGCGAGATCATCACCACGGGCACGCGGGCCAGGAAATCTTCGGCGGGCTACGATCTGACGCATCTGTTCGTCGGCGCCGAAGGCACGCTCGGCATCATCAGCGAATTGACGATCAAGCTGCGCGGCATCCCCGAGACCATCGCCGCCGCCGCCTGTTCGTTCGAGACCGTGCAGGGCGCGTGTCAGGCGACCATCCTGGCGATCCAGACCGGCAT
>JAQGJY010000156.1 GCA_028290325.1 Tardiphaga sp. | reverse complement strand
GAATCGTTGATCACAACCGACAGGGCGGAAGCGCCGGGCCGCTTTGGCCGCGCGATCGACAGCGATCTGTTTTATGCGTTTCGGCGCTCGAAGCTCACTGTCGTCGCCACCATCGTCGCGGTGATCTCCATGGCGCTGGCGATCCTCGCGCCCTTCGTCGCGGTGCAAAACCCGTTCGATCCCTCGCAGCTCGAATTGATGAACTCGCGCATCGCCCCGCTATGGACCGCGGACGGCCAGAGCCCCTATCTGCTCGGCACCGATGAACAGGGCCGCGACGTGCTGTCCGCCATCCTTTACGGGCTTCGCATTTCCCTCGTGGTCGGCATTCTCGGCGTCGCTTTTGCCGCCGTGCTCGGCATCGGGCTCGGACTGATCGCCGGTTATTTCGGCGGCTGGATCGACGGCCTCATCATGCGTATCGCCGATGTGCAGCTGACGTTCCCCGCGATCCTGATCGCCCTGCTGATCAATGGCGTGGTCAAATCCGTGCTCGGTAACCGGCTCGACGCGACAACGACGTTGGCCGTGCTGGTATTCGCGATCGGCCTCAGTTTCTGGGTGCAATATGCCCGCACCGTGCGCGGCTCGGTGATGGTCGAGAAGAACAAGGACTATGTCGCCGCCGCG
Source organism: Tardiphaga sp. (assembly GCA_028290325.1). Taxonomy (GTDB): domain Bacteria; phylum Pseudomonadota; class Alphaproteobacteria; order Rhizobiales; family Xanthobacteraceae; genus Tardiphaga. Next base: position 2,493 of record JAQGJY010000156.1, on the reverse strand, counting down.
CAACTGATCGGCCTGCCGTCGCGCGTCATCCTGTTGCGTCATGTGCTGCCGAACACGATGGGACCGATCCTGGTGATCGCGACCATCAACCTCGCGCTCGCCATCATTACCGAGGCGACCTTGTCGTTTCTCGGCTCCGGCATGCCGGACACGATGCCGTCGCTCGGCACGCTGATCCGCATCGGCAACAATTATCTGTTCGCCGGCGAGTGGTGGGTGATCGGCTTCCCCGGCTTCGCGCTGGCGGCGCTGATCCTGTCGATCAACCTGGTGGGCGACTGGCTGCGCGATGCGCTGAACCCGAAGCTGCGATGAGCGAAGCAGATCCCGCCCCGGTGCTTGCGGTCCGCGACCTCCGGGTCGATTTCGTCACGCGGCGCGGCGCGTTGCACGCGCTCGACGGCGTCTCGTTCGAGATCGCGCGCGGCGAAGTGTTGGGCGTCGTCGGTGAATCCGGCGCCGGCAAATCGGTGACCGGGCTGGCGATAATCGGCCTGATCGATGCGCCCGGCCGCGTCACCGCCGGCAGCATCGCATTGTCCGGCCAGCGCATCGACAATCTCGCGCCCGAAGCCATGCGACGGATTCGCGGTAAACGCATCGGCATGATCTTTCAGGACCCGCTGACCAGCCTCAATCCGCTGTATCGGGTCGGGGATCAGTTGATCGAGACGATCCGCACGCATCTCGACTTGAGCGAGCGCGCCGCGCGCAAGCGCGCGATCGACTTGCTCGCGGAGGTCGGCATCTCCGCGCCCGAGAAACGTATCGATGCCTATCCGCACGAATTTTCCGGCGGCATGCGTCAGCGCGTCGTCATCGCGCTGGCGATCTGCGCCGAGCCGGAACTGATCATCGCCGACGAACCGACAACGGCGCTCGACGTGTCGGTGCAGGCGCAGATCATCAGCCTTATCAAACGGCTCGGGCGCGACCACGGCACCGCCGTGATGCTGGTGACGCACGATATGGGTGTGATCGCTGAAACCTCCGACCGCGTCGCCGTGATGTATTCCGGCCGCATCGCCGAGATCGGCCCGGTGCGCGATGTCGTGCAGCGGCCGTTGCATCCTTATGCCAAGGGTCTGATGGGCGCGATCCCGACGCTGGCCGGCGACGCCAAGCGCCTGGTGCAGATTCCCGGCGCGATGCCGCGTCTGTCCGCGATCCCGAATGGCTGCGCGTTCCATCCGCGCTGTGAATTCGCCTTCGATCGGTGTCGCAGCCAGCGCCCGGAGCCGCGACCGCATGGCACGCGACTGGTCGCCTGCCATCTTTATGATGCGGCCGAGAGCGCGGCATGAGCAACCTCATCGAGGCCCGCGATCTCAAGCGTTATTTCGACGTCTCGAAGCCCTGGCTCAATCGCGTGCTCGAAGGCGGCAAGCGCGAGGTTTTGCGCGCCGTCGATGGCGTTTCGTTCGATATCGCCAAAGGCGAGACCTTCGCGCTGGTCGGCGAATCCGGTTCCGGCAAAACCACCGTCGCGCGAATGGTGGTCGGGCTGCTGCCGCCGACATCTGGCGAAGTCACGATCGATGGCGTGTCGATGACCGACCGCAGGCAGGCCGGCGCGCGCCGCGCGCTGCGTCGCCGCATTCAGATGATCTTTCAGGATCCCTATGCCAGCCTCAATCCACGTCTGCGGGTCGACGCCATCATCGCCGAACCGATCCGAGCCTTCGAGCTCCTGACCAGCGAGTGCGAGATTCGCGCGCGCGTCGGCGAATTGCTCGGGCTCGTCGGATTGCACGCCGATGACGGCGTGAAATATCCGCATCAGTTTTCCGGCGGCCAGCGGCAGCGCATCGCGATCGCGCGCGCGCTCGCATCCGAGGCGGAATTCATCGTTTGCGACGAACCGACGTCGGCGCTCGACGTCTCCGTGCAGGCGCAAATTCTCAATCTGATGCGCGATCTCCAGGATAGGTTCGGCCTGACCTATCTGTTCATCAGCCACAATCTCGCGGTCGTGCGTCATATGGCGACGCGGATCGGCGTGATGTATCTCGGCCGCATCATCGAGGTCGCCGACAGCAGCAAGTTATTCGCTGATCCGCGCATGCCTTACACCAAGATGCTGCTTGGCGCGGTGCCCGATCTGACGATGTCCGGTCGCGCGAGGATCGCGGTGCGGGGCGAGATTCCAAATCCGATCGATCCGCCATCCGGCTGCGCATTTCATCCGCGCTGTCCCGAGGTGTTCGAGCGTTGTCGTATCGACGTGCCGCGATTGATCGACGGCGTCGCATGCCATGCGGTGAATGGCGGCTAAATTCCGGACCGCGACGCCCCAACAGACAGGACTCTCCGCCGCGGCGGAGAGTTCAGGATTTCAGAGCAGCAACGATAGCGCGTGGTCCATCCCTGCGCGGGGACGACGGCCGCGCGCGTTGAACGCGTTACGTCGGCTTCAGCGCGCCATGCGGCAGGTCCGCATTGTCGAAATCCGCGATCTCCTTGGCGCGCTGTGATTCCGCGCCGGCGCGATGG
>JAQGJY010000098.1 GCA_028290325.1 Tardiphaga sp. | reverse complement strand
CAGCCATTTCGGTTTCGGCCTGCCATTGCGTCAGGCCGCCACGGCCATCGCCGCTGACATGCAAACGCGAGTCAAATCAGCAGGCCGCATTGTCGAGGCGTTTCCGAACGCGTTTCTCGGCGTGCTGCTGGGCGATGACGATTTCGCGGCGCTGGGTCCGATCAGGCGCGGCAACAAATCCGACGCGTATTATGCCCGCCTTGCCGCGCACAAAGGCTTCGATCCGATCCTCGATCTGCTCGGCTGGCGCGATGACGCTTTGCGCGCGACGATAGATGACGTCGCCACGGACGGCTCCCGCGCCGCGCACGACCAGCGCGCCGCTCTGGTGTGCTTGCTCACCGCCGCCTGCGCGTTGAGCGGCGCCGCCGATTATGACGGCGACGAGGCCGGCGGCTTCAACTGCCTGCCGCCGAAAGGCCTATGGGCTCCGTGGGCGCGCGCCGCGCTGCCGCCGTCGCGGTGATGTGCTAGACCTCAGTGACACAATTTCGGTGGAGACTCCGATGCGCGTCGAAACGATCCGACCTGATATCAGCGCGGCAACGTTTCTGACCGGCGCGCAATTCTGTGATGCGTTCAGCGTCACGATCGATGATGCAACGCTCGATGCGCGCTGCGCGGCGGAGCGCATATTCGCGCGTCAGCCGCGTTGGGTCACGATGCTGATGGCGGCGCGTGATCGCATCGTGACGCCGTTCGGTCTCAAGACCGAAAAGATCGCGCGGTCGGCCAGCAACAAGGTCGGTTTCTTTCCGGTCCTCAGCGAAACGCCGGAACGTCTTGTCGCCGGCCTTGACGACAAACATCTCGACTTTCGTGTCGTGATCGATGTCACCGGCACGACGCAACGCCGCGTCACCGTGACGACGATCGTGCTGACGCACAATCGGCTCGGCCGTCTCTATCTCGCGATCATCACGCCGTTTCATCGCGTGATCGTGCGCGCCTTGCTGCGGCAGATCGCGGCCCGCGTTTCGGATTAGGCTTTAGCCGCCAACCATTCCCGCAAGCATTCATTCCCGCACGTCGGCGCGATAGGATTTCGACACGATCTGCCAGCCATCCTTCAACTTCATCGCGATCAGATAATCCGTGAAATAACGCGGCGGCAACTGGCAGCGCACCTTGACGAAAGCGGTCGCCGCGTCGGAGCGATCGATCGTCACGATGAAATCCTCGCGGGCTTTCGGCGGCGATTTCTTCTCGGCGCGCTTGCGGACCATCGCGACCCAGTCAGCCACCGGCAGCACTTTCAATTCGCCATTGTCCTGCCAACGCAGATCGGCGGTCGGATGGAAGATCGCGCCAATCTTGTCGGCGTCGTTGTCGTACAGGCCATCGAAATAATGCTGGATCACCTTTTCGACGGTGGATCGATCGTAAGACATCGCGCTCTCCCTGAGATTTGCGGGCACGTTAGCAAGCTGTGTCCGATCGGCAAGTGCGGTTGTGCCCCAGCCCGCCCGCCTGCTATCCAAGGTCAAAGCATCGCGATCATCAGTAAGGTTTTGACCATGACCATCCGTCTCCACCGCGGCGATCTGCCGGACCTCAGCCGCTATACGGACTCGGTCGCGATCGATACCGAAACCATGGGGCTCAATCCGCATCGCGATCGGCTCTGCGTCGTCCAGCTGTCGCCGGGCGACGGCACCGCCGACGTCGTGCAGATCCCGAAAGACATCGGCGACGCGCCAAATCTGACAAAACTGCTCGCCGATCCCAAGGTCACGAAGATTTTCCACTTCGCGCGTTTCGATCTCGCCGCATTGTTCAACGCGCTCGGCGTGATGCCGCAGCCGGCCTATTGCACCAAGATCGCGTCGCGGCTGGTGCGGACCTACACCGATCGCCACGGGCTGAAGGATCTGGTCCGCGAGGTGCTCGGCGTCGACCTGTCGAAGCAGCAGCAGTCGAGCGACTGGGGCGCGGATGCGCTCACCGACGCGCAGACCGCCTATGCCGCCTCCGACGTGTTGCATCTGCACGCGCTGCGGACGCGACTCGACGCGATGCTGGCCCGCGAGGGCCGCACCGAGATCGCGCAAGCGTGCTTCGACTTCCTGCCGACCCGCGCCCGGCTCGATCTGGCCGGCTGGTCGGAGACGGATATCTTCGCGCATTCCTGAAACCAACGGGTCCAATTCCGCTTGGACCGGACGACGTTCCGCCGCGAAACCGTCATCTTTCTCAGACTGGGTGCATGGATCGCGGCGGGCTGCAAGAAGGGCTGATTTTGCAGTACACTGGCTGGCGAGTCAGTTTGGAGACGCGGTGTACTCGGTTCAGAGCCAATCGGTCGGCGGCCAGAGCATTCAGGCCGGCATGGATGCGCGTTTCGCCATCGCCGCGCGCCACAGCCGGCTGGTGCGGCTGTTGCGCGTCGCCGTGCCGGCCATGGTGGCGCTGTCGCTGGCCGCGATTCTCGCGGTGTCGATCTTCAACCCGTTCCGAATCCTCACCAATCTACCGGTCGACGTCGGCAACATGGTCGTGTCCGGCACCAAGATCACGATGGAATCGCCGCATATGTCAGGCTTCTCGCCGGACCAGCGGCCCTATGAAATCTGGGCCAAGACCGCGACCCAGGATCTCACGGCGCCGAACAAGGTCGATCTGACCATGGTGCGCGGCAAGGTGCTGACCGAGGATCAATCGACCGTGACGCTGGAAGCGCGCACCGGCCTGTTCGACACCAAGGCGCAGGTGCTCGATCTGCGGAACGACGTCTTCCTGCAAACCTCCGCCGGCTACGAGGTGCGCCTCAATCAGGCGACGGTCGATATCGCCAGCGGCGGGGTTTCCACCGACGACGGCGTCGATGTCAAACTGACCAACGGCACCGTGCGCGCCAATAAATTGCGCCTGACCGACAAGGGCGATGTGGTCCGCTTCGAGGGCAATGTCGTCATGCGGCTGGTGATGGACGCGCCGGCCGAGGCCACGTCCGCGCCCGAGATACAGCCGGCGGTGAAACCGCGTTCACCTTCGGTGAACCGTGTTGGTGCAAAGTGATCCCATCATGATCCGTCTTCAAACGATCGCGCTCGGCGCCACCCTCATCGCCTGCGCGCTGGCAGGCCCGTTCGACCTCGCCCGCGCGCAAAGCGCCGTGTCCGGCGTGCCGAATGCCATGCAGGGCTTCTCGCAAAACCGCGACCAGCCGATCCAGATCGAGGCCGCGTCGCTGGAAATGCGCGACAAAAAGAAGGAAGCGACCTTCGCCGGCGATGTGAAGGTGATCCAGGGCGACACCACGATGAAGTCGCAGACGCTGGTGGTCTATTACGATGGCGCCGAGACCGCCGGCGGCAAGGGCGCGCCGAAAGCGCCGCCGAAGACGGCGATGAAATCCGCGGCTCCCGGCCCCGCCGGCTCGTCGTCGATCCGCCGGCTGGAAGCCAAAGGCAGCGTCGTCGTCACCCAGAAGGATCAGGTCGTGACCGGGGAAAGCGCCGTGTTCGACACCAAGACCAACCTGGTCACGATGATCGGCGGCGTCGTTCTCACGCAGGGTCAGAACGTGCTGCGCGGCGATCGGCTGGTGGTCGACATGACGAGCGGTGTCTCGCGTGTCGAATCCGATACCGGCCGCGTGCAGGGCCTGTTCCAGTCCTCCGGCGGGCCGAGCGGCGGCCCCTCCAGCATCATCCCGGGGGCGAACCCTGCCGCCGCGCCGAAGCCGACCAAACAAAAGTAATGTCGGGGCCTGTCGGGCTTGCGGCGGTTGCGCGCTGCCCGCAAAAGGACACTGACATATTGCTGGTGGTCGGCGGGCCAACCACTTCATCGACGGAATTGAGCGACATCGCATGGTGGATTTACTCGGCATGTTCCGCCGGCGACCGGCCAAACGCGGCCCCCAGGGCTTCGCGCGGTCGCAGACGGACATCACCTCGCTCGACAGCCCGGACGGCATGATCGCGCCAATGGCGCGGGACGCGCCCTCGGTGCGAGACGCGCCCTCAGTGCGAGACGCACCCGGCCCGGCCGCCGGCAAGCCGAAACAGCGCGTCGTCCGATCCGCCGTCCAAGCCAATGGCGGCGGCGATGGCCGCGCCGGCTATCTGGCCGTCCACAGCGTCGAGAAGAGCTTCGGCTCGCGACAGGTCGTGCGCGGCGTCAGCATCTATGTGCGGCGCGGCGAGGCGGTCGGCCTGCTCGGCCCAAACGGCGCCGGCAAAACCACCGTGTTCTATATGATCACTGGCCTCATCAAGGCAGATCGCGGCGGCATCGAGCTCGACGGCCACGACGTCACCAAGCTGCCGATGTATCAGCGGGCGCGGCTCGGCATTGGCTATCTGCCGCAGGAAGCCTCGATTTTTCGCGGGCTTACGGTCGAACAGAACATTCGGGCGGTGCTCGAAGTCGTCGAGCCGAACAGCAAGAAGCGCGAGAAGGAACTCGACGGCCTGCTCGAGGAATTCAACATCACCCGGCTACGGAAATCGCCGTCGATCGCGCTGTCGGGCGGCGAGCGCCGCCGCGTCGAGATCGCGCGCGCGCTGGCGACGCGGCCGAATTACATGCTGCTCGACGAGCCGTTCGCCGGCATCGATCCGATCGCCGTCGGCGACATCCAGGATCTGGTCCGGCATCTGACCAACCGTGGGATCGGCGTGCTGATCACCGACCATAACGTCCGCGAAACGCTCGGCCTCACCGACCGGGCCTATATCGTCTATGCCGGAGAGATCTTGACCGAAGGCTCGCCGGAGGAGATCGTCGCCAATCCGGACGTGCGCCGGCTTTATTTAGGTGAGGAGTTCCGGCTCTAAGCTGGCCGCGACGATCCCGCCCTACTCGAAATCTAAAATTCGTCAAGACATGTACATGCGGCCTGGAAGGGAATAAGCAAGAAACGGACCATTTTTGGATCGGTTCTTCTCTTCATGGCGTTGACGCAACGATTAGAGTTCCGCCAGTCTCAGTCGCTGGTGATGACGCCGCAGTTGATGCAGGCGATCAAACTGCTGCAACTGTCCAATCTCGACCTCGCCACCTTCGTCGAGGACGAGCTTGAACGGAACCCGCTGCTGGAACGCGCGGCCGAGACTCCCGAGGTTCCCGTCGCCGGCGAACCGACGCCCGATTATGCCGAGCGGCATGAGTCGTCCGGTTCCGGCGACGACGGTGATGACGGATCGTATGAAGGGTCCGACGGCGGCGGCGCCGGCGATGGCTTCGAGGCGGCGCCGGATGACTGGATGCAACGCGATCTCGGATCGCGCAGCGAAATCGAACAGACGCTCGATACCGGCCTCGACAACGTGTTTTCCGAGGAGCCGTCCGAAGCCGCCGCGCGCAACGCGCAGGATGCGGCGCCGACCGCCTTCACCGAATGGGGCGGCGGCGCATCGAACGACGACAGCTACAATCTGGAAGCTTTCGTCGCGGCGGAAATCACCTTGGGCGGCCATCTCGCCGAACAGCTCGCGGTCGCCTTCACCGATCCGACCCAACGTTTCATCGGGCAGTACCTGATCGATCTGGTCGACGATTCCGGCTATCTGCCGCCCGACCTCGGCGACGCCAGTGAGCGGCTCGGTGCCGCGCCGTCGCAGATCGAGGCCGTGCTGAAGGTGCTGCAGACCTTCGATCCGCCGGGCGTCTGCGCGCGCAATCTCAGCGAATGCCTGGCCATTCAATTGCGCGATCAGGATCGCTACGATCCCGCCATGCAGGCGCTGGTCGAGCATCTCGATCTGCTGGCGAAGCGCGATATCGGCAGCTTGCGCAAAATCTGCGGCGTCGACGACGACGACCTGTCCGACATGATCGGCGAAATCCGCCGGCTCAATCCAAAGCCGGGATCAAAGTTCAGCGCGTCGCGCACGCACACCGTGGTGCCGGACGTCTATGTCCGACCGGGCCCGGATGGCGGCTGGCTGGTCGAACTCAACAGCGACACGCTGCCGCGCGTGCTGGTCAATCAGGTCTATTATTCCAAGCTGTCAAAAAACATCCGCAAGGATGGCGACAAATCCTACTTCTCGGATTGCTTGCAGAACGCGACATGGTTGGTGCGCGCGCTCGATCAGCGCGCCCGCACCATCTTGAAGGTCGCCACCGAAATCGTGCGGCAACAAGACGGCTTCTTCACGCAAGGTGTCGCGCATCTGCGGCCGTTGAATCTGAAAGCCGTCGCCGACGCGATCCAGATGCATGAGTCCACCGTGTCGCGCGTCACCGCCAACAAATACATGGCGACCAATCGCGGCAGCTTCGAACTGAAATATTTTTTCACCGCCTCGATCGCGTCCGCCGATGGCGGCGAGGCGCATTCCGCCGAGGCGGTCCGGCATCAGATCCGTCAATTGATCGACGCCGAAATTGCGTCAGCGATCCTGTCCGATGACAGCATCGTGGAACGGCTGAGAGGCTCCGGCATTGACATCGCGCGTCGGACTGTAGCGAAATATCGCGAAGCGATGCGGATACCGTCGTCGGTGCAACGCCGTCGGGACAAACAGAGCATGATTGGAAACGCACTGACCGCGCCGGCGGTCTCAGATCGGTCCCGCGACACCGCAACGGCTTGATTGCTTCCCCAGCAAACGCATAATCGAAGCCCACCAGCAGAGCGAGGTACTAAATGACCATCCGGGTCTCTGGCAAAAGCATCAGCGTCGGCGATGCACTGCGCGGCCGCGTCAGCGAACGCACCGATGAAGTTCTGCGTAAGTATTTCGACGGCAACTATTCCGGCCACATCACGTTCAGCAAGGACGGCTTTGGTTTCCGCACGGATTGCGCGCTTCATCTCGATTCCGGGATCACCCTCGAAGCAGACTCGAACGCCGCCGATGCCTATGCGAGCGCCGATCAGGCGCTGCATCAGATCGAGAAACGCCTGCGCCGCTACAAGAGCCGGCTGAAGGATCGTTCCGCTCGCAAGGCGCATGCGGAGACCGAAGCGCTCGCCGAGATCACCGCCCCGACCCTCGATGCGCCGAGCTACGTCATTGAAGCGCCGGCGCACGATGACGAGGACGAGCACAACGAATTCAACCCCGTCATCATCGCCGAGGCCACCCAATCGCTGAAGAGCATGTCGGTCAGCCAGGCCGTGACGGAACTCGATCTCACCGGCGCGCCGGTGATTGTGTTCCAACATGGCGGCAGCGGCCGGGTCAATATCATCTACCGGCGGCCGGACGGTAACGTCGGCTGGGTCGATCCTCCGGTTGTTCAGTCCACAGAACGCCATTGACGCCCCAGGGACCGCTCCCTATGGTCCGCCACCTTTGAAAGGAAACGCCCGGCTCGCAAGACGACCGGGCGTTTTCGAAAGCATCGCGGTGCGCAGAATGCTTTGCGGCTGCAACTGATCGAATGCAATGACGCTCCGATGTTGCGGCCAATAATGTGACTGCGAAGGCCGGACGACGAGATGTGCTCCTAACAACCTGACGGTTAAACACCCCCGGAACGCCACATGATGATTACGGATTTGGTCGCACCCGAGGCGATCCTCCCGGCGTTGAAGGTCATCAGCAAGAAGCAGGCGCTTCAGGAGCTGGCCTTGCGCGCGTCCGCGTTGACCGGACAGAACGAACGCGCGGTGTTCGAGGTGCTGCTTCAGCGCGAGAAGCTCGGCACCACCGCCGTCGGCTACGGCGTCGCGATTCCGCACGGCAAGCTGCCGAAGCTCGACAGGCTCTTTGGCATGTTCGCCCGGCTGGATCGCCCGATCGATTTCGAGGCGATGGATGGCCAGCCGGTCGATCTCGTATTCCTGCTGTTGGCCCCGGAGGGCGCCGGCGCCGATCATCTCAAGGCGCTGGCGCGGATCGCCCGCCTGCTGCGCGATCAGGACGTGGCCAAGAAGCTGCGCGCCTCGCGCGACGCCCAGGCCATCTATTCCGTGCTGGCGCTGCCGCCCGCGACCGCGGCCTGACGCGCTTTATCGCCTGACCTCCGGAACGACGCCGCGATCGATACGGCAACGGCTTTGTCCGAGCCGTCCCAGCAGCGCGATCAACGGCATCTCGACCAGGCGGCTGAAGACGACGCCTGTGACCACCACCATACACAGCAGGCCTGTCAGCGAGAGCCATTCCGGTGCCATCGCCGCGAGCCCCGATGCGAACAACAGCTTGGCGAACACCGACAGCAGCGGCAGGTGAATCAGATAGATC
>JAQGJY010000062.1 GCA_028290325.1 Tardiphaga sp. | reverse complement strand
CTTGCCGTTGCGGGAATCCCGTTTCTCGGTGCCGCTTGACGCGCAAGACGCGTCGTATTTCGCGGCATCAGCCTGGATTTCCAGCTTTCGTTGCACATTCATGAAAAACCCTTGGTGTTGCCGCATGACAATGACTGGAACGTATCATGAACACGCAGGTTGCGGCATGGTTCGCGGTTAGTGCTTTAATCCTCGACGTTCTTGAATTCCGACGTCGGATCGGCGAACGTCGGGCCTTCAAGCGCCGAGGATGAGCGATGCTCTATGCCGATGACCTGTCTCCCGGCCAGGAGTTCGTGTTCGGCACCTGGACGATGACGCAACAGGACATCATCGATTATGCGCGGCAGTGGGATCCGCTTCCGATCCATATCGATATCGCGGCGGCCGCCGCTGGTCCGCATGGCGGCATTATCGCCAGTGGTCTGCATACGTTAGCGATCTACCAACGGCTTCTCGTCGACGCGTTCTGGAAGAACGTTCACGCTGTCGGCGGGCGCAATTTTCAACTGAGTTTTAAGCGGCCGGTGCGGCCCGGCATGACGCTATCCGGCCATGCGCGTATCGACCGCATCGAACATCGGCCGGAGCGCGGCAATGCCGTTCTTTACCTGGTGTCGCAATTGACTGATGACAACAATCAGGTCGTTTTCGACATTGCCGCCGATGCCGTGATCTTACGACGGCCGTCGGCGTAAGATTTTCTACAGCGAACGGCTCAGCGCGATCGGAGTCATGTTGCGTGGGCCGGGCTGATTGCGCAGGCCATAGGCGTTATAGGTTTGCGGCACGTTACGCCGTTGCACTTCGGCGTTGACGCCGCGCACGACGCCTTCGGTGACGGCATGCGACGTCGCCAGCACGGTGAGGTTGATTTGCAGCATGCCGCGAAACACATTGTGATGCTGATGCAATGCTTTCAACAGATCGGGCGTTGTCGTCGCCATGTAAGGCTGGCTCGCCTTGAAAAGCATGACGGCCATCGCATAGCGCCGCGACAGCTCGGATTTTTGCGGCTCCATCTTCATGGCGTCGCGGACATTGCCGGCGCGCACCAGTTCGGTTTCGCGCTCGATGACCGCGAGCAAGGCGGTCATGGCGTCGAGCAACGTGGCGGCCACGGTGCGCGCATCGGCGGGCGTCGCGGCGCTTCGGATCGGCTGGGGTTGCGCGGTGGTGGTCATGCGGTGGTCCTCATTGCGTCGCGCCGGCCTGTTGCAGGATCAACGTGCGATAAACCTCGTTTGAAATGCCGACGCCGCCGGCCTTCGCAAACGATTTCGAGTATTCGTCGGTCAGCATCGAACGCCATACGCCGGTGCCGGTGGTGTCGCCGAACGGCCCGTCGCCTTTGACACCTGATGTCATCTGCGAAAACATCGAGTTTAGAAACAGCGCCTCGAAATCCTGCGACTGCGCCTTGATTTTCGCCTGTTTATCCGGCGAGACCTTGCCCAATGCTTCGGTCAGCGCGATGTCGGGGCGACCGTTGCGCGTCGGCGTCAGCACCTTGGCTGGCATCGAGCTTTTGCCGAGCAACGCATTGAAGGCGGAGCCTTGCATCACATCACCTCGATGTCGGCCTGAATCGCGCCGGCAGCCTTGATTGCCTGCAAAATGCCGATCAGGTCGCGCGGGCCGATGCCGAGGCCGTTGAGGCCGTCGACGAGCTGTTGCAGCGAGACGCCGTCTTTCACCAGCGCGAGTTTCTTGCCGTCTTCCTGGACGCCGACGCGGGTGTTCGGCGTGACGACGGTGCGGCCGTTCGACATCGGGGCGGGCTGGCTGACCTGCGGGCTTTCGGAAATCGTCACGGTGAGATTGCCTTGCGCGACGGCAACCGTGGCGACGCGGACATCGCGGCCCATCACGATGATGCCGGAGCGTTCGTCGATGATGATCTTGGCCGCGAGATCGGGCTCGACTTGCAATTGCTCGATCTCGGTGAGCAGCGCGACGACGTTGCCTTTGTATTCCGCCGGAATGGAGAGTTGCACGGTGGACGGGTCGATCGGTTCGGCGGTCTTGCTGCCGAGGAAATCGTTCACCGCGGCGGCAATGCGTTTCGCCGTCGTGAAATCGGGGTTACGCAGGGCGAGGCGAACGTTCGGCAGGCGGTTCAGCGCGAATTCGATTTCACGTTCGATGATCGCGCCATTGGCGATGCGGCCGACGGTCGGAACACCCTTGGTGACGCTGGCGGCGGCGCCTTCGGCCTGGAAACCACCGATGGCGAGCGAGCCCTGCGCGACGGCATAGACGTTGCCATCGGCGCCGAGCAGCGGGGTCACGAGCAGGGTGCCGCCTTGAAGGTTCTTGGAATCGCCGAGCGCGGAAACGGTCACGTCCATGCGCGTGCCTTGCGTCCCGAATGCGGGCAGATTGCCGGTCACCATGACGGCCGCGACGTTGCCGGTGCGGATGGTCGCGCCGCGAATGTTGACGCCCATGCGCTCAAGCATCGCCTGCAGCGACTGTTTGGTGAAGGGGATGTTGTTGAGCGTGTCGCCGGTGCCGTTGAGGCCGACGACGAGGCCGTAGCCGATCAGCTGGTTCTGCCGGACGCCCTCGATATTGGCGAGATCCTTGATGCGGGAGGTGGCCGCCGCCGGCGCGCAATACAGCATCCATGCGCAAACCGTCGCGCAAAAGGCCGTTACAAATTTCGCTGTCGAACCGCGTGGCACTCTCTGCTCCCCGTAGAGATCGTCTCCGGACGCGATGCCACTCCCATGACGTCGATCCCACGTTCTCTTTGCGAACGCCGTGCCAGCGCGGATCGCATTGATTTCGTTACGCTAATCGCAATAATACGGGTGATGATCGCAACCGGGAGGGTGCGATTACTGCCGTCGGCGGCAGAAATTGCCGGGTGATTTACCTTTCCTTAACCATAAATCATCGATGGTGCGGATGGATATTCATCCGTCGAAAGACCACGACGATGCGGATTTACGGACCCAACGGCACCAGCTTCGGCGCTCCCGCGTCGGGCGCGAAGCGCGCCTCTGGCACCAGCTTTTCGCTGCCCGACGCGTCGTCCGCGACCGACATCCGCGCCGCGGCAGCGCCGCGTCCCGCGACCTCGCTCGACGCGCTGATGGCGTTGCAGGGCGTCGAAGATTCCGTCGAGCGCAAACGCAAGTCGGTGCAGCGCGGACGTGGCGCGCTCGACGTTCTCGACGACCTCAAGATCAGCCTTTTGGCGGGGTCGTTCGACTCATCGACGGTAACCCGATTGCGCGCCGCCGCCACCGCCCTGAAAGCGTCGTCCGGCGATCCGGGCCTGGATTCCGTCCTGTCGGAAATCGAATTGCGGGTCGAAGTCGAGCTGGCCAAGGTCGGCCAATTTTAGCGATTGCCCAATTATTTCAGTGGTTTCCGGTTCCCGCGCAGAATCCGGGTGACGGCGGCGATGCTCCCGCACGGATTTTATTGTCTGAGTTCTGTCGCCCCTATATAAGCTGCCGCGCAGCCACGATTACCGGCCTCGACGCAGTTGCCTTAAGGGTTGAAGAACTTGGAAAAGTTGAAAAACTATCGGCCGACCGACAAAGAGCCGTTCATGAACGAACGGCAGCGCGATTATTTTCGCGGCAAGTTGCTGGCCTGGAAAGATGAGATTCTGAAAGAGTCGAAGATTACGCTTCAGACCCTTCAGCAGGAAAACGTCAACCATCCCGATCTGGCCGATCGCGCTTCATCTGAAACGGATCGCGCGATTGAACTGCGTTCGCGGGACCGCCAGCGCAAACTGATCTCGAAGATCGACGCGGCCTTGCAGCGTATCGACGACAATACTTACGGCTATTGCGAAGAGACCGGCGAGCCGATCGCGCTCAAACGCCTCGAAGCCCGTCCGATCGCGACGCTGTCGGTCGAAGCCCAGGAGCGTCACGAAAAGCGCGAGAAGGTCTATCGCGACGAGTGAGTTTGTCCTTCGCAGCTTGTTTCGGATAGCTGACGATCGTTCCAGACCGCCCGGAAACGACCACGGCCTCCGTTCAGGGGAGCTGAACGGAGGCCGCGGCTTATCCACCGCCATCGCGTGGGAGCACGATGGCGGCGTGGGAGCCGGTTGAGGATCAGAAGGGCAGCAGAACGTCGAGCACCTGCTGGCCGTAGCGCGGCTGCTGCACATCGGTGATCTGGCCGCGTCCGCCGTAAGCGATGCGGGCCTGCGCGATCTTGCTGGAGTCGATCGTGTTGTCGCTCTGGATGTCTTCCGGTCGCACGATGCCGGCGACGATCAGTTCGCGAATTTCGAAGTTGACGCGGATTTCCTGCTTGCCCTCGACGACGAGATTGCCGTTCGGCAGCAATTGCGTGACCACAGCGGCGACGCTGGTCTGCAAATTTTCCTGACGCTGCACCGAGCCTTTGCCGTCGCTCGACGCGGTCGAATCCGCTGTCAGCAAGCGCCCCGGCAAAACCGACGCCGCCGCCGTTCCGGCCAGCAATTTGCTGCCGGCGAAATCGCTGACGCCGGAATCTTCCTTGTTGGTGCGGCTGCGCTGGGTCTCGTTGGCGATGTTGGCCTTGTCGGTGAAATTCACCGTCACGGTCAGAATGTCGCCGATCTGGTGCGCGCGCTGGTCCTTGAAGAACGCCCGCGAGCCGTTGCGCCACAATGAGTTGGCGTTGTAGGACGCGGGCTCCGGGCGCGGCATCGGCATCTGCACCGGCTTGTAGCCGGGCTGGGCCGTCGGATTTTCGATCGCGGCCAAGGCGGGCTTCTCACCGATCGACGAGAGCCGGTCGATCGACGCGCAGCCGCCGGCGAGGCTCGCGACACCCAGCACAGCGATCAGAGCGAGAGGACGTGCGCAACGAGAAACAGCCATGATACTCACTCGGCTTTACGGGGTTCTGCGGTGGCATAGGCCACCGACGATGTCGGGGCGCGCTCGGACATTTCGATCGGGCGGGGCGCTGCGACGGTGACGGCGACCTGTCCGCGGCCGACCACCGTGCCGGAGACGGTGCGCTTGGATTGAAGGTTGAGCACGTTGACGACGTCGCCCTCGGTGCCGCCCTCGATCGCCTTGCCCCGCACGGTCAGATAGAGGCCGGCGGTGTCGTAGATCAGGGTCACGGCCTGATCGCGCTGCACCAGATCGGGCTTGGCGAGGTCGGCCCCGCGCAGCGCCTGGCCGGCCCGCAATTGCTTGCGGGCCTGCATGCCGATGGCGCGATCGCGTGGCGCGGCATCGGCGCCGATTTCGGATTTCGGCCGGCGTTCCAGCACGACGTCCGAAGCCTTGAGAACCTCATTGCGCTCGACTGCGCGCATCAGGACCACCGCTTCGACGGTCTCCACCGCCGTGCCGGTGAAACGCATCTTGATCGGCGAGGTGGTTTCACCCGTGATCGACAGCGTGACGTCAAACCGGCCGGAACGGGGCTCGAAGCGCGCCAGTGTCACGGACAACGCGCCGGTATTGGCGGCGTCGAGTTGCACGCTTTGCACTTCGCGATCGAAGGTCAGCAACAGATTGGCGGCATCGCCGAGACCATTGCGGCGTTCCAGCGCCTGCGCGATCTGGCGTTCGATGTCGGAGGTTTCGACGGTACGAGCCGCACGGGTGACAGAAATGTCTCGCAAGTCGCGGGTGTCAACGCCGATCACCTGATGCGCGCGCAAAGCGGCCATCACCTGACGCACCGGCACCGAGCCGGTCGTACCGAGATCGGGCGCGCGGAAGATCGCGATCTGCGCGGCGGCGCCGGCATTGTCGATGACGTCGCCGATGCGGACCACGTCGCTCGTAACGGTGACGCTGGCGCGGAGCAGCGGCGAGGCGATCGTGTCCGGCGCGGATTGCGCGAGTGCGCAGCCGGGGGCGATCAGGACAACGGCGATCAGGAGTGAGCGAAACGTCATCGTCATTTCCTCAGCGGAACATGTTCGAGGTCGATTGCAGCATCTGGTCGGCGGCGGAGACGACCTTGGCGTTCATCTCGTAAGCGCGCTGGGCTGCAATCAGGTCCGAGATTTCGGAGACAACCTCGACGTTCGCCTGTTCGAGATTTTTTTGTTGCAGGTCGCCGGCGCCGTCGGTGTTCGGCACGCCGTCCTGCGGCGTGCCGGAGGCCGGCGTGTCGGTGAACAGGTTGTCGCCGATCGGCTGCAAGCCGGCTTTGTTGATGAAGCGCGTGATGGTCATCTGACCGAGGATGGTCGGCGTCGTCGACCCCGGCACCGTCACCGAAACCTGGCCCTGCGCATTGATCGTCAGGCCCGAGGCGTTCTGCGGAATGGTGATCGTCGGCTGCACCGGATTGCCCTGCGACGTGACGATGCGGCCCTGCGCGTCACTCTGGAACGAGCCGTCGCGTGTGTAGGAGAACGTGCCGTCCGGCATCTGGATCTTGAAAAAACCTTCGCCCCGAATGGCGACGTCGAGATCGTTACCGGTCTGCGTCATCGGACCCTGGCTCATCAGGCGCGGTGTGCCGACCGTCTTGACGCCGCCGCCGATGTCGATGCCGACCGGCAGCACGGTGCCCTGATCCGACGCTTGAGCGCCGACCCGGCGAACGTGCTCGTAAAGCACATCCTGAAATGCCGCGCGCTGCTTCTTGTAGCCGGTGGTGCGCAGGTTGGCGATGTTGTTGGAGATGACCTGGACGTTCAGCTCCTGAGCGGCCATGCCGGTCGCGGCGGTGTAGAGGGCTCGCATCGGTCTTCTCCTTACGCCGGAACGTCGGCGAGCTTGTCAAGCGCCGCTTTGCGATGATCGCTCTGCTGTTGCAGCAATGTCGAAATCTGCGTGTAAGCGCGCGTGATCTCGATCATGCGGCTCATCTCCGTCACCGAGTTGACGTTCGACTTTTCGATGAAGCCCTGCTTCACGGTCGATGTGATGGAAGGAGCCGGCGTGCCGGCGTCGCCGGCCGCGAACAGGTTGTTGCCTTCCTTCAGAAGCTTCTGCGGCTGCGTGAAGCCGACGAGGCGCAGCTTGCCGCGGACCGAGTCCGTTCGTGACGCGCCTTCGCGGACGGTGACGCCGCCGTCGGCGGCAATCGTGATGTCGCGATCGGTCGGCTGAAACACGATGGGGCCCGCGGTGCCCAGCACCGGATTTCCGCCCAACGTCACCAATTGGCCTTGGGCGTTGATCTGGAAGCCGCCGTCGCGGGTGTAGCGTTCGCCGCCGGCGGTCTGCACGACCAGGAAGGCGCTGCCATCGATCGCGACGTCGAGCGGATTCTTGGTCGCCTCGGACGGGCCCTGCGCGAAATCGTGAAAAGTGGCGCGGTCCTGCACGTAAGATACGCGGCGGTCGCGGCCGGCGGCAAAGTTATCGTCGCGCGCGGTCGGGCTGAGATATTCCTGAAACAGCGACTTGTCGGCCTTGAAGCCGGTCGTGTTGACGTTCGCGACATTGTTGGCGACGACATCGATCTGCCGCTCCAACGTCATCTGCCGTGACAGTCCGATGAGATGCATGTTCTCCATCGGTCGCTCCCCTTCGTTCGCTGCGATCCGCTCTCCCAAGCTGACCGCCGCTGACCTTGGATCGCGGCGGCTCTCCCAAGCCCGCGCTCCGCCAACAGCTGTGCGAAAGCCGTGCCACCCGCGAAAGGTTTATTGTTACAGAGGGTTATATGTTTAAAGGGCCTCCGATTGGCGAGGCAATAACGGACCGTTGACCATATTTGCCGGCAAAATTTACCTAGCTCGGGCTCGAAAGAAAGGTTCCGTTAACCATTGCGACCGTAGCGTTAAGACTTAGGGCGCGGTGCGTCGGCCGTGATGGATTCGTGCCATGGCGGACGGCGGAGCGCCTCCTCCAAGCGGGCAAGCGGACAACGATGGCGGGCAAAGAGACAGACGACGGGGCCGGCTCCGCCGATGCGCCGAAGAAGGGCAAGCTCAAGCTCATCATCATTGCTGCGGTTGCTCTGCTGGCGATTGGCGGTGGCGGCGGCTGGTTCATGTTCATGCGCCACCCGGCCAAGGAAGTTCACGCCGCAGCGCCTGTGGCGAAGCCGGCCTTTATCGATGTGCCGGAAATGATGGTGAACCTTTCCGGCCAGCCCGGCGAGCGCGTCCAATATCTCAAAGTGAAAGTCGTGCTCGAAGTGAAGGAGGCGCCGGTCGTGGCGCTCATCACGCCGTCGATGCCGCGGGTCACCGATATCTTCCAGACCTATTTGCGTGAGCTGCGTCCCGCCGATCTCAACGGATCGGCCGGCCTGTTTCGCCTGAAGGAAGAACTGACGCGTCGCGTCAACGTCGCGATTGCACCCAATCAGGTCAACGCCGTGCTGTTCAAGGAAGTCGTCATCCAATGACGTGGCGGAGCGCACATCATGGCTGACACCGACCAGATGGATCAGGATGTCATCGCCGCCGAATGGGAAGCCTCCCTCGGCGCGGAAGATCCTATTGAGGCCGAGCGCGAGGCGGCGGCCAATGAATTGTCCGGCAACATGGCCGCCCAATGGGCGGCGATGGTGGAGGACGGCGGCCGCGATCTTCTCGGCGGCAAGACCTCCGGCGAGCGGGTGCTGTCGCAGGAAGAGATCGACAGCCTGCTGGGTTTCAGCGTCGGCGAAGTCCATCTCGACGACAATTCCGGCATTCGCGCCATCATCGATTCCGCGATGGTGTCGTATGAGCGTCTGCCGATGCTCGAAATCGTGTTCGATCGCCTGGTCCGGTTGATGACGACGAGCCTGCGGAATTTTACCTCCGACAACGTCGAAGTGTCGCTTGACCGCATTACCTCCGTGCGCTTCGGCGATTACATGAACTCAATTCCACTGCCAGCGGTGTTGAGCGTGTTCAAGGCTGAGGAATGGGAGAATTTCGGCCTCGCCACCGTCGATTCCAGCCTGATCTATTCGATGATCGACGTGCTGCTCGGCGGCCGTCGCGGCGCGCCGTCGCTGAAGATCGAAGGTCGTCCCTACACCACGATCGAGACGAATCTGGTCAAGCGCCTCGTCGAGGTCGTGCTCGCCGACGCCGAGCAGGCCTTCCGCCCGCTGTCACCTGTCACGTTCACCATCGACAGGCTGGAAACCAACCCGCGCTTCGCCGCGATCACGCGCCCCGCCAACGCGGCCATTCTGGTGCGGCTGCGCGTCGATATGGAAGATCGCGGCGGCATCGTCGAATTGTTGTTGCCCTACGCGACGATCGAGCCGATCCGCAACGTGCTGTTGCAAATGTTCATGGGCGAGAAATTCGGCCGTGATCCGATCTGGGAAGGCCATCTCGCGACCGAGATTTCGCAGGCGCAGATCGCCGTCGATGCCGTGCTCTATGAAGCGGACATTCCGCTCAAGCAATTGATGCAGCTCAAGGTCGGCGACACGCTGCCGCTCGACATGCGCGCCGACGCGCTCGTTGCCGTCCGCTGCGGCAACGTCACACTGACCGAAGGACGCATGGGCCGCGTCGGCGACCGCGTCGCGATCCGCGTCACCAAACAGCTCCGCAAACCCAACACCACCTTCGCGATGTTCGAGAAGGCCGACGAGCAAACCAAAATGATGGAGGCACAATGAGCCACGTATTCGGACTTGTCATCGAGAGCCTCGTCGCCGTCCTGCTGTTGCTCACCATCGCCTATTGCATGATGCTGAATACCCGGCTGAAGCGATTGAAGGCCGACGAGCAGTCGCTCAAGGCGACGATCGGCGAACTCATCACCGCGACCGAGATCGCCGAGCGCGCGATCGGTGGCCTCAAGCATGCCGTCCGCGACGTCAACGAAAATCTCGGCAACGAGATTGCGACCGCGACTGAGTTGACAGATTTGCTTCGGCATCAACTCGCGGCTGGTGACAGCGTGCTGGAACGCCTGTCACGTATCGCATCCGCCGCGCGTCCCGCACCGCCGACGATGTCGCCCGCGAAAGCGATTGCCGCCGCCGCGCAAGCCTTCGCCGAGCGCCGAAGGGTCGATGGCCTCGCAGCATGAGCGGACTTCGCGACATCAGGGTTTTGCCGGTGGTTCTGTTCGCGGTCGCCGGGCTTGCGGTCCTCAAGATCGCCAGCCTCGCGATCGATGGCGGCTACGTCTTCGACGCCGAGCCGGCGCCGGTCAAATCGTCCTGGGCCGGAGAAATGTTTGGCTTTCCCGGCGGCAAATCATCGGCGAGCCGCGTCGATGGCGACATCACCGGATCGGTGGGCGCCAAGAAAGATGAACCCAAACCCGACGTGAAAGCACCTGAGGCGGTCAGACCTCCTGAGGGCCTCGTCACGATTCCCGGGCAGGGGCAGGCGGTCTCGGCTTCGGAGCGCGCGCTGCTCGAACGGCTACAGGCGCGACGTCAGGAATTGGAAGCGCGCGCGCGAGATCGACATTCGCGAAAGCCTTCTGAAAGCCGCCGAGAAACGCATCGAAGGCCGCGTCGAGGAATTGAAGGGCGTGGAATCCCGGATCGGGACCGCGACCGAGCAGAAATCCGCCGAGGATGGTACGCGCTTCAAGAGCATCGTCACAATGTATGAGGGCATGAAGCCGAAGGATGCCGCCAAGGTATTCGACCGGCTTGAGATGGGCGTGCTGTTCGAGATCGCCTCGCAGATCGCACCGCGCAAGATGTCTGACATCCTTGGTCTGATGTCGCCCGAAGCGGCCGAGCGCCTGACCGTTGAGCTCGCGCGCCGTGCCAGCGGCGACCGGTCGATGGGCAACAGCGCCGAACTGCCGAAAATCGAAGGCCGGCCAACCAACCGCTGAAGCCCAACATTCGTCGCTGCGGCCGGCGATCCGATCGAAAACACGCATTTTTGCGGAGATCATTAACAAATCCTTCAACCGCGGAATCTAGATTCGATGCGGGGCGCGGTCGAAACTTGGCGCGCTCCGTGTGAGTTGAAAGACAGTCCGGACATGACGCGGAATTCGGCGCAACGACTGGCGCAAGCGGTTGCCGCCTTCGGGCGGCCGCGGCTCGGCGCCTGCTTGCCGGTCTTGATTGCGCTCATGATGCTCGCGTCGAGCCCGGCCGCGACGCAGTCGACGCCAATCAAGGGCAACGCGGCGCTCGCGGTATCCGGCGGGTTCGCGCGCATGCTCATCAAACTCGACGAGGACGTTGAGGCCGATGCCAGCGTCGCCGGCAACATCCTCGTGGTGCGCTTCAAGCGGCCGGTCGAGGTCGATATCGGACGACTGTCGGATGCGGCGCCGGATTATGTCAGTTCCGCCCGCCGAGATCCTGACGGGATGGCGATCCGCTTTGCCTTGTCACGCAAGGTCACCCTCAACGCCATGATGGCAGGCGAACGCACCTTCATCGATCTGCTGCCGGACACCTGGACCGGCTTGCCGCCCGGCCTGCCGCAATCGGTCGTGCGTGAACTGGCCGAACGCACGCGCACCGCCGAGCGCGCCTTGAAGCAGCAAAAGATCGTCGCCGAAACGCGCAAACGGGCGCCGCTGCGGCTGCGGGCTGCGGTCCAGCCGACCTTCGTGCGCTTCTCCGTGGAACTGCCGGATGGTGTCGGCGTATCGTCGGCGTTGATGGATCAGAAACTGATCCTGTCATTCAACGGCGCGCTCACATTCGATCTGGCCGACGCCAAGCTGGCGGCGCCCGCCAATGTCGGCGCGATCACCCAGCGCAGCGAAGGCGATGCGTCCACGATCGAGATCGGTCTGATCGGCGATGTCGACGTGCGCTCGTTCCGCGAGGACAAGACCTTCATGGTCGATGTTGGCGCGCAGCAGGCCGAGAAGGCGGCACTGGTCAAGCCCGCCGCGAAGCCGGCCGCATCGGTCCCGGCGAACGAGCAGACCGCAAATCGCAACGACAACGCGCCGGCGCAGCCGACATCGGACAGTATCGCGCAGCTGGTCAGTCGCGACGCCGCATCTCAGCCGAAGGTCGAGCCGAAAACCGAAGGACTGATCGATCCCAAGATTGAAGCGCCCAAGATCGAGCCGAAGTCCGACCTGAAGGTTGTCGAGCCCGCCGCCCTTTCGCCCGTCGCCTCGGCCGCGCCCGTCGCGGCGCAGCCGGTTGCCGCGGTCTCACCATCGGCCACCGATAAGCCGGCCGGATCGATCGATGCACGTCGCAGCGGCGACGGCCTGAAGCTGAACCTCACCTTCGCGACGCCGACGCCGGCGGCCCTGTTTCGCCGCGCCGATGTCATGTGGCTCGTGCTCGATGGTGACAGCGCCCTCGATCTCGGGCCGATCAAACGCGAAGGCGGCGCATTGATTGGCGATGTCGGCGCGCTGAAGCTGCCGCACGGGCAAGCCATCCGCATTCGCCTCAATCGTCCGCAACTGGCGTCGCTGACCGCGGCGGATGCGACCGCTTCGGGCAAGGTCTGGACCCTCAGTTTCGCCGACGCCCTGCAATCCGCGCCGCTGCCTCTGACGCTGGTCCGCAACATCGTCGATCCCACTCACGCCAAGGCGACCGTGCCGCTGGCAGGGGCCGGCCGTCTGCATCGACTCGTCGATCCCGATGCCGGCGATGCGCTCACGGTGGTGACCGCGCCGCCGCCGCCGCGTGGTTTTATCCGCCGGCAGGATTTCGTCGAGTTTTCCATTCTGGAGTCGATCCACGGCGTCGTCGTGCAGGCCAACGCCGATGACGTGTCGGTGGATGTCGACAATGACGGCGTCGTGCTGACGCGACCCGGCGGCCTGACGTTGTCTCCGACGATCGCTGGGCATGAACGCGCGACGCTTGCCGTCAAGCCGATGTTCGATCTGCAAGAATGGCAGGCCAATGAGCGCGCGCCGTTCATCGCGAGGCGCGATGAATTGATCCGAACGCTGGCGCAGGCGTCGCCGTCCAATCGCATGGCGGCGCGGGCCGATCTGGCGCAATTTTATTTTTCGCGCGCGATGTACCACGAAGCACGGGGCGTCCTGAACGTCATGATCGGCGAGACCGCTGCCGGTGACGAAGATGCGCCGACGCTGTTGATGCACGCGGCCGCGAGCGCATTGATCGGACGGCCCGACCAGGCGCTCAAGACGATCGCCAATCCAGCGCTGTCAGCGAGCTCGGACACGCAGCTCTGGACCGGGCTGGCGCTGGCCGCGCAGGGCAAATGGGCGCTCGCCCGTGAGAAATTCAAGAACGCCGGCTTCGCGCTGGCGTCGTTGCCATTTGAATTGCAGCGCGCCGTTCTGGTCCCGGCGATGCGCGCCTCGCTCGAAGTGAAAGACTATGCCGACGCCGCGTCGCGCAGCAGCGAACTGGATCTTGTCGGTGTTCCGCCGAGCCTGATGCCGGCGGTGTCGGTGTTGCGCGGCCGCCTCGCCGAGGCCTTGGGGCGCGAGCAGGATGCGATGATGGATTACTACGCGGCGATCGCGTCGGTCCATTCGCCTGCCGCGGCCGAAGCGCGTTTGCTCGCGGTGGCGTTGCGTCAGAAGCGCGATGACATCACGCCAGATGAATCCCTGCAAGAACTCGAAACGCTGTCGGCGATGTGGCGCGGCGACGGCATCGAAACCAAGACAATGCAGGCGCTGGCCAAGATCTACGCCGAGTCCGGCCGCTACACGGAGGCACTGAGCGCGGCGCGCACCGCCACCCATCTCGACGGCAACTCGGACGTCGCGCGACAATTGCAGGACGATGCGTCCGCTTTGTTTGCGCAGATGTATTTGACGTCGAAGGGCGACAACATCCCGCCGATCGCGGCCCTTGCGGCCTTCTACGAGAATAGCGAACTGACGCCGATCGGGCGCAAGGGCGACGAGATGATCCGCCGTCTTGTCGAACGGCTGGTGTCGGTCGATCTGCTCGATCAGGCGGGCGAACTGCTACAATACCAGATCGACAACCGCCTCGAAGGTGCGGCGCGCGCGCAGGTCGCCGCGCGGCTCGCGATGATCTATCTGATGAACCGCAAGCCAGACCGCGCGATCGGGGCATTGCATGCGACGCGGATCGCCGATCTAGCCGGTGAGTTGCGGCAGCAGCGTCTGTTGCTCGAAGCGCGGGCGCAGAGTGACATCGGCCGTCGCGACCTGGCGCTCGACATCATCTCGAACAGTGCCGGCCGCGAGGCGATCAGGCTGCGCGCCGATATCAATTGGGCGGCGCGGCGTTGGCGCGAGGCGTCCGAACAGATCGAATTGTATTACGGCGATCGCTGGCGTGATTTCAAACCGCTGAATACGACCGAGAAGGGCGACGTCATCCGCGCGGTGATCGGCTACGCGCTGGCCGAAGATGGTCTCGGTCTCGCGCGCTTTCGCGAGAAATTCGCGCCGTTGATGACCGACACGGCGGACCGCATCGCGTTCGATACGGCGAGCAAGCCGGCCGCGACCAACAGCGCCGAGTTCGGACAGATCGCCAAGATGGCCGCCGGCGTCGATACGCTCGATGGTTTCCTGCGCGAGATGAAAGTCCGTTTCCCCGACACGGTCGCCCGCGCGCCGCTGCTGCCGGAAACCGCCAAGGCCGATCCGGTCACGACGGGCTCGCTGTCGCGGATCGTCGGATTGAAACGCGTCGAGGCAAAGCGCTAAGAGCGGTGTTTGAGCCTCGCTATTGCCCGTAACTCTGCACCAGCGAGCCGGCGACCAGCGACCAGCCGTCCACCAGCACGAAGAAGATCAGCTTGAACGGTAGCGACACCACGACCGGCGGCAGCATCATCATGCCCATCGACATCAGCACCGACGCCACGACGAGGTCGATGATGAGGAACGGCAAAAACAGCAGAAAGCCGATCTCGAAGGCGCGCTTCAGTTCCGAAATCATGAAAGCCGGCACGAGAATGCGCAGCGATATGTCTGCCGGCGTGGCGGGGACGGGCTCGCCGGACAGGTCCATGAACAACTTGACGTCCTTCTCGCGGACATTCTTCAGCATGAAGCCGCGCAGCGGAATCGACGCCCGTTGCAGCGCGTCCTCGACCGCGATCTGGTTGGCGACCAGCGGCTTGATGCCGTCATCATAGGATTTTTGCAGCACCGGCCCCATCACGAAGGCGGTGAGAAACAGCGCCAGCGCGATGATGACGGAATTCGGCGGGGCGGTCGCGGTGCCGAGCGCGGTGCGCAGCAAGGACAGCACGACGACAATGCGCGTGAACGACGTCATCATGATGAGGATCGACGGCGCGATGGACAGCACGGTCAGCAGCGCGATCAGTTGGATGGCGCGCTCGGTGACGCCGCCGCCGCCCTGACCGAAATTGATGCTGACATCCTGAGCGAGCGCCGGATCGATTAACAATGCGGCGGCGATCAGGCTGGCGATGAAAAGAACTCTACGCGTGGATCTCGTGGCGCTCACGAAGGGGTCTTCGGACGACCGAGCAGCGAGGCCATTTCGTCTTCGAGATTCTCGAATCCCGTTTTGGGCGACGCCGTCACCGGCGGCGCGACGTTCGGCGCATTGCGGGGCGCGGTCGGTGCGGAAGGGCGCGGCTGTTCCGCGGTGACCGACGGCGCGGTGCCGGCCTCAGCGCCGGGTCGGCGCAAAGCGGCTTCGAGGCGTTGCGCCATTTCGGCGAGGTTCTGCTCGGCATTGCTCGGCACCGACGGCGCTTGCGGCGCCGGCGGCGCGGTGCGCTCGACCGCGCGCGGGGCCGGCGG
>JAQGJY010000024.1 GCA_028290325.1 Tardiphaga sp. | reverse complement strand
CCTACACCTTCGCCTTCAAGGGCCTGATGGAATGCAACTGGTTGCAGGCGCTCGAAGTCGGCATCGATCCGGCCCATGCCTCGTTCCTGCATCGCTTCTTCGAGGACGAGGACACCTCCGCAGCCTATGGCAAGCAGTTTCGCGGCGCGTCGGCCGGCAGCGACATGCCGATGACGAAGATTTTGCGCGAATACGACCAGCCGATCATCAATGTCGAACAGACCGAATACGGTCTGCGCTTGATCGCGCTGCGCGCGCTCGATGACGAGCGCACGCATGTCCGCGTCACCAACCAACTGTTTCCGCATGCGTTCGTGATTCCGATGAGCACGGAGATGACGATCACGCAGTGGCATGTCCCGGTCGATGACACGCATTGTTACTGGTACGCGATCTTTACCAGCTACGCGAAGCCGGTCGACAAGCCGAAGATGCGCGCCCAGCGCCTCGAACTCTACACCCTGCCGGATTACGTCTCGCGCAAGAACCGCGCCAACGATTACGGTTTCGACCCGCACGAGCAGGCGCATGCGACCTATACGGGGATGGGCGCCGACATCAACGTCCATGACCAGTGGGCGGTGGAATCGATGGGCAAGATTCAGGATCGCACCCGCGAACATCTCGGCACCTCGGACAAGGCCATCATCCAGTATCGCCGGATCCTGCGTCAGGAAATCGAGAAGGTTGCCGGCGGCCAGAAGCCGCTGATGTTTCTCGACGCCGCGCATGCCCGCGGCATTCAGGGGCCGGCGACGATGGACGGCATCGGCCCATCGAAAGGTTGGGAAACCTACTGGATGGAAGTCGATGTCGCGCGCCGTCGCGGCGCGCCTTGGGCCGTTTCCGGGACGGCTGCGCTGCCGCAAGACCTGCCTGCCAACGTGACTCGCCTGTCCGCGGCCGAATGATCCGTCGTCATTGCCGCCCGCGGAGGAGATCGCGTTGAGTTTCGTCCAGACCCACGGGCTTTGGTCCGCCGAGCAGCAGGACGCGGCGGCGCGTCTGAAGCGGATCGCTGAAGACAACCAGCTCGATACGATCCGGCTGTCGTTTCCGGACCAGCACGGCATTCTGCGCGGCAAGACGCTGATCGCGTCCGAAGCATTGCGGTCGCTCGAAAGCGGTTGCTCGATCACGACGACGATGCTGGCGAAGGACACCTCGCATCGCACGGTGTTTCCGGTCTTCACCGCCGGCGGCGGCTTCGGCATGAGCGAGATGCAGGGCGGCGGCGACGTGCTGATGGTGCCGGACCCGACGACCTTCAAAATTCTGCCCTGGGCGCCGAAGACCGGATGGCTGTTGTGCGATCTGTATTTCGCCAACGGCCGGCCGGTGCCGTTCGCCACGCGCGGCATCTACAAAGCCGCGCTGAAGACGCTGGCCGCGCGCGGCTACGATTTCGTCGCCGGTCTCGAAGTCGAGTTTCATCTGTTCAAGCTGGCCGATCCGAAGATGCAGCCGCACCATGCCGGCCAGCCCGGCGAGCCGCCCGAGGTGACGCTGCTGTCGCACGGTTATCAATATTTGACCGAGCAGCGCTACGACCAGATGGAGCCGGTGCTTGAACTGATCCGCCGCGATGTGATGGCGCTCGATCTGCCGTTGCGCTCGATGGAAGTCGAATACGGCCCGAGCCAGGCGGAGTTCACGTTCCAGCCGACGACGGGGCTGGTGCCGGCGGATACCATGGTGCTGTTCCGCGCGGCGGTGAAGCAGATCGCGCAACGCCACGGCTATCACGCCACCTTCATGTGCCGGCCGAAAATTCCGAACGTGATTTCGTCGGGCTGGCACCTGCATCAGTCGCTGGTCGAACGCGACAGCGGCGTCAATGCGTTCATGGCGACGGTAGAGGGCGCCGTCTTGTCGCCATTCGGAATGCATTATCTCGCCGGGCTGTTGCAGCACGCGCGCGCGGCCACCGTCTTCACCACGCCGACGATCAACGGCTACAAGCGCTATCGCTCTTATTCGCTCGCGCCGGATCGCGCCATCTGGGGCCGCGACAATCGCGGCGTGATGCTGCGCGTGCTCGGCGCACCGAACGACAAGGCGTCGCGCATCGAGAACCGCGTCGGCGAGCCGGCCGCGAATCCGTATCTCTACATGACGTCGCAGATTCTCGCCGGCCTCGACGGCGTGGATCGCGCGCTCGATCCCGGGCCGTCCGCCGATACGCCCTATGAGACGCAGGCGGATTTCCTGCCGAAATCGCTGCGCGAGGCGGTATATGCCTTGAAGGACGATCCGTTCTTTCGTGGCGCGATCGGCGCGGAATTCGTCGACTATTACGTCCACATCAAAAACGCCGAGATCGAACGTTTCCAGGCCGAAGTCACCGACTGGGAGCATCGCGAGTACTTCGAGATGTTTTGACGCATTGCGAATTCGTCGTCCGGTACGCTTCTTGAATTCAACACCAACACCGACAGGCACAAGGACAAACGTCATGACCCGGCGCGCAACCACCGTCTCCGCCCTCGCCATCCTCTGCCTCGCCAGTGGCGTCGCTGCCGCCGATACGATCAAGGTCGGGGTGATCGGGACGATGTCCGGTCCCTATGCGTTGTTCGGCAAGAACTTCAAGATGGGCATCGACGCCTGGGTTGCCGAAAACGGCACGAAAGTCGGCGGCCACGATGTCGAGTTCATCTATCGCGACGAGGAATCGCCCAACCCGGCGAAATCAAAGGCGATCGCGCAGGAGCTGATCGTCAAGGACAAGGTGCAATATCTCGCCGGGGCTTATTTCACGCCGAACGCGATGGCGATCGCGCCGTTGCTTGAGGAGTCCAAGACGCCGCTGGTGGTGATGAACGCGGCGACCTCGTCGATCGTCGAGAAGAGCCCCTATATCGTCCGCACTTCGTTCACGATGTGGCAGAACACCGTGCCGGCGGCGAAGACCGCGACCAAGAACGGCGCCAAGAAAGTCGCGATCGCGGTGAGTGATTACGGTCCGGGGATCGACGCCGAGGCGGCGTTCAAGAAAACCTTCGAGGCCGATGGCGGCGCGGTGGTCGAGGCGATCCGCATTCCGCTGGCGACCACCGACTTCAGTCCGATCATGCAGCGGATCAAGAATTCCGGCGCCGACACGATCTTCACCTTCCTGCCGTCGGGACCGCCGACGCTGGGTTTCGTCAAGGCCTATCTCGACAATGGATTGAAGGTCGCCGGCGTCAAGCTGATGTCGACGGGTGATGTCGTGACCGAACCCGATCTGCCGAATATCGGCGATCCCGGCATCGGCATTCTCTCGACCTATCACTACTCGGTGTCACACGCGTCGCCGGAAAATGCGTCGTTTCTGGCGCAGATCAAAAAGGGCGGCGGCAACGTCGATGAAGTCACCATGACATCGGTGGCGGCCTATGATGGCGCGCGGCTGATCTACAAGATGATCGAGGCAACCGCCGGCCAGCGTGATCCGGTGAAGGCGATCGCGGCGGTCAAGGACATGACGTGGGTGAGCCCGCGCGGTCCGGTGTCGATCGATCCGGCGACCCGCCACATTCGCCAGAACGTCTATCTGCGCGAGGTCGCGAAAGTCGATGGCAAGCTGATCAACAGGGAAATCCAGACCTTCGACGCGCAGCCGGACTGGGCATTGAGCAAGGAGTGAGTTTTCGCCATCGGATTTAGCAACCAGAACTGGCAACCAGACTTGGCAACCCGCGCAGCCTCACCTCCCTGCCGGCGGGGAGAGGTCGGAGGCGAGCGCAGCGTAATCTCCGGGTCAGGAACGTCCCGATAAAACAAGCGCTCTTTATCCCGATCTGCTCCCCTCAAGACCGGGGAGCAGGAGCGCGCCGCTGATAACGCAACCTTTGCTCTTTTCAACGACACCGGATCTGACTCCGCTATGCGTATCGTCCTCAGCATCGCCACCGACGCCCTCGCTTACGGCATGGTGCTGTTCATCATCTCGATTGGGCTCTCGATCATGATGGGCCTGATGCGCGTGGTGAATCTCGCTCATGGGGCGTTCGCCATGATCGGCGGCTATCTCGCCTCCTATGCGATCCGCGATCTCAACGCGCCCTATGGCCTGG
This sequence comes from Tardiphaga sp., assembly GCA_028290325.1. Taxonomy (GTDB): domain Bacteria; phylum Pseudomonadota; class Alphaproteobacteria; order Rhizobiales; family Xanthobacteraceae; genus Tardiphaga. Next base: position 8,492 of record JAQGJY010000024.1, on the reverse strand, counting down.
CGATCCTGATCGCCGTGATCGGCGCCATCGTCGTTTCCATCCCGTTCGAGGCACTGCTGTATCGCCGCATCTATCGCAAATCCGATCCGCTGATTCAGGTGCTGATGACGATCGGCATCACCTTCGTCATCATCGGCGTGGTGAACTACATTTTCGGCCCGTCGCTGAAATCGATCCCGCTGCCGAACGCGCTCAGTGGCCCGCTCGATATCGGCTTTCGCATGGTGCCGACGCATCGCGTCTTCGTCATCGCCTGCGGCCTGATCACGGCGCTGCTGCTGTGGCTGCTGATCGAGAAGACCGAGTTCGGCATCAAGCTGCGTGCCTCGGTCGATCACAGCGACATGGCGGATGCGCTCGGCATCCGCACCGAGATCATCTATGCCGTCACCTTCGCGCTGGCGATCGGGCTTGGCGCGTTCGGCGGCGTGGTCGGGGCGGAAATCCTGCCGATTGAGCCGTTTTATGCGCTGCGCTACATGGTCACGTTTCTTGTCGTCGTCTCGGTCGGCGGCGCCGGCTCGATCACCGGCGCTTTGTCGGCGTCGCTGCTGCTCGGCCTTGCGGACACGACCGGCAAATATCTCGCGCCGGAATTCGGCGAGTTCTTTTTCTATCTGACGGTGATCATCATCGTGTTCCTGTTTCCGCGCGGGCTGTTCGGCAGGTCGCACGCATGAGCGATAGCGCAACCCCAGCGCCGCCGCGCGGCCTTCCGATGATCCCCGAGGCGTCCGGCGCGCTGGCCATCATCGGGCTCGGCGCGATCGGCTATTTCCTGTTTCCGGACGATCTCGCGTTTCTCACCCGATTGATCGGCATCACCTTGCTCGTGCTGTCGCTCGATCTCGTCACCGGCTATTGCGGCGTCGCCACGCTCGGCCATGCCGCGCAGTTCGGTGTCGCCGCCTATGCGGCCGGGATCGCCTGCGTGCGCGGCGTCACCGATCCGATCGCCTTGCTCGGCGTCGGGCTCGTCGCCGGCACGATGATGGGCCTGATCTCCGGCGCGCTGATCACTCGGTTTCGCGGGCTTCCGCAGCTTGTTCTGTCGATCGCGGTCGGCCAGCTGGTGGCCGCGCTCGCCAACAAACTGTCATGGCTGACCGGTGGCAGCGACGGCCTCTCCGGCATCACGCCGGGCAAGGTGTTCGGCCTCTACGGGTTCGACATGTACAGCCGCACTGCCTTTTTGTTTTCGCTCGGCGTGCTGCTGATCGTCTTCGTCGTGCTGTCGCGCTTCGTGCGCTCGCCGTTCGGCCTGATGTGTCGCGGCATCAAGGATGACGATCTGCGCGCCCGCATGATCGGCGTGTCGATCTATCCTCGGCTTGTCGTGATGTATGGCGTGTCCGGGGCGGTGGCGGGCCTCGGCGGCGCGCTCACCGCGATCTCGACCGGCGTGGTCGGGCTCGACAGCGTCAGCTTCGAGCGTTCCGCCGAGGTGCTGGTAATGCTTGTGCTCGGCGGCGCCGGGCATTTGTGGGGCGCGCTGGCCGGCGCGCTGATTTTTCAGATTTTCGAGCATATCGTCGCCGCCGCCAATCCGTTTCATTGGATGATGTTGGTCGGCCTGCTGCTGATCGGGATCGTGGTGTTCGCGCCGCGCGGCCTGATCGCGCCGGTCATGGCTTTGGCAACGCGGCTTGCACGCAAGGGCGACGCATGACGGAGCTGTTCAAAGCGCGCAATATCTCGCTGGCCTTTGGCGGCTTGCGCGTGGCGCAGGACGTGTCGTTCAAGCTCGCGGCGGGGGACCGCGTCGCGCTGATCGGCCCGAACGGCGCCGGCAAGACGACGTTGGTCAATCTGATGACGGGCGATCTCGCACCGGGCAACGGACGCTTCACCATGGCCGGTGATGACATCACCGGATTCAGCATTGCCGAGCGGGTCCGGCGCGGCCTCGTCCGCACCTTCCAGACCACGCGGCTGTTTCAGACTCTCACGGTGGCCGACAATGTCGCGCTGGCGATCATGCAGCGCCGGCGCATCACCCGGCGCGTTTTCTCGGCCGCGACCGAGCGGCCGGACGTGCGTGCGGAATGGCTGGAGATCCTGGCGCTGCTCGGGCTCGATCGCCTGGCCTACCGCCAGGTCGTCGAACTCGCTTATGGCCAGCAGCGTCTGATCGAACTGGCGATCGGCCTTGCGCTGCATCCAAAGGTGCTGCTGCTCGACGAGCCCGCCGCCGGCGTGCCGCACGACGAAGCGCCGAAAATTCTCGAGGCGATCGACCGGCTGCCGCCCGATATCGCCGTGCTGATGATCGAGCACGACATGGACCTTGTCTTCAAATTCGCCAAGCGCGTGCTGGTGCTCGCCGCCGGCCGGCTGATCTTCGAAGGCGCGCCCTCGGATGTCACCGCCGACCACGAGGTGCGCCGCGCCTATCTCGGGAGCTATGCCGATGCCCGCAGCGCCTCTTGAGGTCAACAATCTGAGCGCCGGTTACGGCGCCACGCGGATCATCGACGGCATCTCGCTGTCGGTCCGTGCCGGCGATCGCCTGGCCGTGCTCGGCCGCAACGGCATGGGCAAGACCACGCTGCTGGTGACCTTGATGGGGCTGACGACGCGCCACGGCGGCGACATCAGGATCGGCGACCGCGACGTGACGGCGACCCGAACCTCCGCGCGCGCCGGGCTGGGGCTGGGCTACGTGCCGCAAACGCGCGACATTTTCGCGTCGCTGACGGTGGAAGAAAATCTCCGCACCGGCCTGAAGGGGCGGCCGGCCACGGCACTCGACGAAGCCTATGAGATGTTTCCGCGCCTGCGCGAGCGTCGCGGCAATTACGGCAAGCAACTGTCGGGCGGCGAGCAGCAGATGCTGGCGATGGCGCGCACGCTGCTCGGCCGGCCCTCGATCCTGTTGCTGGACGAGCCGCTCGAAGGCCTCGCGCCCGTCATCTGCGACGAGTTGATGGTGATGCTGACGCGGCTGGCGGACAGCGGTGAGGTCACGATCGTTCTGGTCGAGCAGCAGATCGAGCGCGCGCTCGCCTTCGCCGATTCGGTGGTGGTGATGGAGCGCGGCCGCGTCAGCTGGTCCGGCGCGCCCCAGGCGCTGACCGCCGATCGCGCGTTGGTCGATCGCCTCGTCGGCGTCGGCATCCATTAGCCCGGCAACGGTCCGGCAGCGCCGGACGTCATGCCGCGATCACCCGTCGTCTGCTGGCCGGGACGGGTCAATTTGTCGCGAAACATCACGGGCGTGCGGCGCTTGGCACCGCCTTCGATTGGGTGCAGTGTCAATACATTAATAATCGAGTCGGCCGATCCGTTTGTTGAATGTCCACAGCGCAGCATTGCACCCGTGACCTGCGACGCACCGCGACAATGAACCTCTCCGCCGAGAGACAACCGACATGTTGAAAACCTATCCCGGCTTCGAGACCACCGATCCCGAGGTCAATCAGAACATCCTCATGTCTCACTTCAACGTCCGGCATTTCGATTGCGCGCATAAAGAGCGTCCGTTTCTGGCGAAGGCCAACTGGGCGACGACGAAATATCTCCGTGTCACGTCGGCCTATTGCAGCATTTCGACGGATACCAAGTACGAGGCTGTGCCGGCGGTCCGACAATTCATTCACGCCGGTCCGGCGACGCGTATCGACTTCGAGATGAATCGGCGGGTCACGTCTTTGACGTCGGATGCGCCGATCTTCGTTGTGCCGGCCGACACTGGCTATCGCTGCAAGCCGATCAACGAACACGCGGTCATCGCGCTTCGTATCGAAGTGTCGGCCCTCGCGAACATTGCCACGGCGATGGTCGGGGAGACGGTCACGGCCGAGAAAATTCTTGTCGAGCAATGGAATAGCGACTGGCCACAGAATAATTTCGTCAACGATGCACTTCGTTTCGTGGACGATCTCGATTCACGGATCGCTGCCGGCTCTTATGCGGCCGAGACGCTTGGACAGGCGTTGCTGGTGCGCTTCATGCTGAGCGGCACAAGCGGGTTTGCGAACCGGCTGCGCCGGCAGGTGCCGGCGCCGTCGGTAACCCAATTGAAGGCGATCGAGGAATATATCGCGGCCAATTGGCAGAAGGGTATCGACATCAAGGATATCGCCGACGAGTTCGGGATCAGTGTCCGCACCATCTTTCGCTATTTCAAATCGCGGCGCGGCATCACGCCGTTCGACTTCTTGAAGAATCTGAAACTCGAACACGCGCGATCGATGTTGCAGGCCGCCGATGAAGCGGATGGCGTGATGAGGATCGCCCTGCGATGCGGTTTCCAGGGCATGGGTCATTTCGCGCGCGAATATCAGAAACACTTCGGCGAACTGCCATCCGAAACGTTGCGACGGGCCAGGTCGGCCAAGTCACCCGCGCGCGCGGGATGACGTCGCGCCACGTCGGATGTCGGAGTACGACGTAACCGGTCCCGACGTCCGCCGGTCCAAGCGCAGTAATCCGCATTCACCGCTGGCGCTGTCGCATACCGATTTCGTGTCAGCACGTTTAATAACCGAAAAACGGGTTCACATCCTCAAAAATTGCAAACTTTCAATTTACAACAATAACTTGCATCTGCGCGACATATCAACGCTGCGCGCCGTGTCGCCGCCTTAAACCGTTTATCGTCTTTACTGAATGACGGATGAGTGTGAGTTACGAATTTGCATCGGTCCGCCTCACTTGGACGGGACCTGCAGACATCCTTGATCGCGCGGACCGTCCGACCGGATGCCGTCGCACTCGGCCCGTCATTTCCGGGCCGTGTCGCGATTGCGCGCCGCGTTAACGCGGGCTGATCCCGCGTTTGCTTATTTAATAGAGGCCGGCGATGAGCGACGATCAACTAACACTTATTGTCCGCCAGCAGCATTCGCCGGTGCATGGATGGGTGATCGTTGCTCGCGAAGCCTCCGGCGTGCAGCGCCAGCTTGTCGGTGTTTTCGCGAGCCGGGCGGCGGCGGAGCGCTGGATCAAGGCGAATCCGAATCTCGAACCAAAAGACAAAATCATCGATTGACGAGGTCGCGCTCGCTCTCACCTGTTCGGCTCAGGTTGTCGATGTCACCCGCCAGATCACGTCGCCGACATCGTCAGCGACCAGGAGCGAACGATCCGGACCAAGCGTGACGCCGACCGGTCGGCCGTAAGAGACCTTCTCGTCCGGCGCGAGAAAGCCGGAGAGAATATCGCGCGGCGGCCCGGACGGGCGCCCGTCGCGGAACGGCACGAACACGACTTTATAGCCGCTCAGCGTGCTGCGATTCCACGATCCGTGCTGGCCGATCACCATGCCATCCGGAAAGCCTGCGAGCGTGCCCGCCGGCATCCAGCACAGCCCGAGCGACGCGGTGTGGCCGCCCAGCGCGTAATCCGGCGTGATCGCCGCCGCGACGGCGGCGGCATCCTGCGGCACGCGGTCGTCCACGATCTGCCCCCAGTAACAATAGGGCCAGCCATAGAAGCCTCCATCCTGCACGGAAGTGAGATAATCCGGTGGGGTCTCGTCGCCGAGGCCGTCGCGCTCGTTGACCACCGTCCACAGCGCGCCGGTGTGCGGCTCCCACGCCAGGCCGACCGGATTCCGCAAGCCGCTGGCAAAGATGCGGCTGCTGCTATCGGCGAGATCGAGTTCGTAGATCGCGGCGCGGCCGTCTTCGACAGCCATGCCGGCTTCGGCGATATTGCTGAGCGAGCCGACCCCGGCATAGAGCTTGCGGCCGTCCGGGCTCAGCAACAAACTACGGGTCCAGTGGCCGCCGGGCTTGAAGGTGGTGAGCCGTCGTCCCGGCGCGCTGATGCCGTCGGCGCCCGGTTGATATGGAAAGGCCATCACGCCGTCGGTGTTGCCGACATAAAACGTGTCGCCGGCCAGCGCCATGCCGAACGGTTGCCTGAGCCCTTCCATGAAGGTCAGACGCGTCTCGGCTATGCCGTCGCCATCGGTGTCGCGCAGCAATGTGATGCGGTTGGCGCTGTCGCCGAGCGCCGCGGCGCGCTTCATCGTCGCCTGCATGGCATAGCCGAACACGCTGCTCACCGGGCCGGCGATCTGGGTCGCTTCGGCGACGAGCACATCACCATTCGGCAGCACATAAATCCAGCGCGGATGCTTCAGGCCGGTGGCGAAGGCATTGACGGACAATCCCGGCGCGGCCACGGGTCGTTGCCCGTCACGCCATCCCTGCGCGGTCGGCATCTTCAGTGTCGGAACGCTGCCTTGCGGCTTTGCCGTCGGCACGACCGGGGCGCTGCCCCACGCCGCCTGGCGCGGAACGCCCTGCATCCGGCGCAAGATGACCGCGCCTCCGCCGACCAGAGCGACAACGCGCGCGAACATGCTGGACAGGTTCATCTCAATCCCCATTTTGATAGCCAGCACGCTAGCCGACGCGGGGACGCGATGAAACCTCAGCGCGGATTTATCTCGTCGTCAGCCAGCACGGCTGTCGATCGGAGAAGCCGCTTTTCGAAGCCGGGAAATGCGACGAAGCTTGCCGGCCGGATTTTGGTCGGCGGCGGTGATAAAATGCCTTCCGACAGATATTCCAGCGCGGCGATCAGCCCGCTGCGCGTGAACGGCTTGGCGATGATGCCGTGAGCGTCGGCGTGGCCGACCGGCACCTTTCCCGGATTGGCGGTCACGAAGACAATCGCGGTGTCGCCCCATCGCTCGCGCACCAGCTTGGACGCGTCGAGGCCGTTGGTGTTTTGCGCAAGCTGGATATCCACGAAGGCCAGATCGGGCGTTTTCGAGAGTTGCAGGTTTTGTAATTCGCTCAGGCTGGCGACATCGGCGATGACGTGATGGCCAATATCTTCGATAACCGACTCCATATCCATGACGAGAATAGCTTCGTCCTCGATGATAAGAACGTTGAGGGCTTTCGATCGCTGGCTCATTGGTCGTGACCCCCTTCGAACTTGATGGTCACGGTCGTCCCGGGTGATCCGCTGGACCACTCCACGGTTGCGCCGGCCTGCTTCGCGAGGCGTTTGATCAGGGTCTGTCCAAGTCCGTTTTTCATACGTTCGCAGTCGATACCCGGACCATCGTCGGCGACCGCGATCGTCGCGCCTTGGCTGGATTTGGCCGTGGACAGCCTCAATACGCCCGACCGTCCGTCGGCATAAGCGTGCTTGATCGCATTGGTGAAGACCTCGTTCAGAATCAGTCCGAGCGCCGTGGCATGGCTCGCCGGCACGTCGATGCGAGGGCCGCTCGACTGGACCTTGATATCCGTGCGGCCACTGACGCCGATAATATCGGCGAGCAACGTCGTGGCGAAGCCGGCGACGTCGAACATCCGTAAATCCTCGGACTGGTACAGCCTGCGATGAACGGTCGCGAGCGCGTCGACCCGTTCCAGCATCGCGCTCAGTTTGTTCGTCACTTCGGGATCGGTGATCGACCGGGCTTGAAGGCGAAGCAACGACCCGATCATGGTCAGGTTATTCTTGACGCGATGATCGACCTCGTGAAGCAGCACCGACTTGGCTTCCAGCGCGGCTTCCAGCTCGGCGGTGCGCCGCTTGACCTCGGCTTCGATGATGGCGTTCTGCTCCGCGAGCCGGACCTGCGCGTTCACGCGCTCGGTCACGTTCAGCAGCGACGCAAAGAAATAAATCACCTGGTCCGCGTCATTGCGGACGGGGCTGAGATAGAGCGCGTTCCAGAATGTTGTGCCGTCTTTCCTGTAATTGAGCAGATCGACATCGACAGGCTCGCCTTTTTTGATAGCGGCGCGGATGCGATCGACGGCCTTGGGGTCGCTGCCCGGACCCTGAAGGAAACGACAATTGTGGCCGATGATTTCGTCCTTCTCGTAGCCCGTCAGGGTCTGGAAGGCCTGGTTCGCGAAAATGATCGGGTTATCAGGGCGGCGGGGGTCTGTGATGATCATGGGCATCCGCGTGGCGCGCACCGCGGCCGCGAACGGATCGGAACGACCTTGGGCGTGATCGACGATTTCCGTGAGGTGCCAATCATCTTTCTGATCCATATCCACGCGGCTCGTCCGTTCTGCTGGCCAGTCTTTCCGGAAGCGCGCTCGCGCCGTCCTTTTTCGTCGCAATGATGAAGGGCCGGACCGGGAAATCGTTCCCCAGGCATCCACACTTTCGACGCGGCGGAACCCGCCGCCGCCGTTCTGCCGTCCTCGGGAGGCCCTGGTCGGCAATCGCAGGACGCATCGGCACGCGCCAAGGTTCCCGTGGCCGCATCCTTTTGGCAAATTTTCGGTTTTTTGGTCCGACGCGCCCCACTGGGTTTCGAGGCCCGGCAATGCGGAGCAACGGCGCCGAGTGTCGACGCGCGTCCAACGGCGCCGCAGACGCGTCGTGGTGATTGTGGCGGATGATAACACGCGCCAGGGTGGCCCGCCGCCGAAAATGGCGGCATCGCCAAGCAGGCACGCCGGCTTAAGCCGCCCGCCGCCCGCCGGGCGTGGACGGGCCGATCAGAACAATCCCGGACTGAGGTCGAGCCCGTAGGTCGCCATCAACAGCGCCACGAAGGA
>JAQGJY010000012.1 GCA_028290325.1 Tardiphaga sp. | reverse complement strand
GGTTGCTGCGTCGCAGCATAAAATGATCGGCGCCGGGCAGCCCGACGCGTCGTGACGACCGCCGCGGCCGGCGCTATAACTTATTGTGACAACAGGGTTAACTCGTTAAGCCGCCGCCGACGGCGTTATGATGTTGCAGCTTGGCGTGCAGCATAACCCGCAGCAAACCCGTAGGGTGGGCGAACTTTATCAAAAGTTGTGCGTTGCAGCAAGCGATCCAAGGTTCGGCCGGGCCGCGAAACCGGGGCGGGGAACTGGTGGACGTTCATCGATCAGCGCGGCGCGATCCACAACCGCAGCACGTAGGCCAGCGCGCTGACCGCGCCGAGCCCGCCGAGCCACAAAACGACGAACCAGATCAGCCGCTGGGACCAGCGCGGCGGCTTCGGATCGTCGCGTTTCAGGTCGGTTCGCATCAATGATAGCCGGACTCGGCCGTGACCTTGCCGCGAAACACGTAATAGGCCCACGCGGTATAGATCAGGATGATCGGGATCATGATCGCGACGCCGACCAGCATGAAGATCTGGCTGTTCTCCGGGGCGGCGGCCTGCCAGATCGTGATGCTGCGCGGCACGATATAGGGCCACATGCTGATGCCCAGCCCGGCATAGGACAACGCGAACAGCGTCAGCGACAAAAAGAACGGCCGGTAATCCTGTTTGGCGGCCAAGGCGCGCAGCAGCATCACGGTCACGCCGGCGACGGCCAGCGGCACCAGGCCTGTGAACAGGATGTTCGGCCAGCTGAACCAGCGATGGGCGTATTCGGCGTTCAGCAGCGGCGTCGCGATCGACACCAGACCGATGGCGCCGAGCATCGCGAACAATAGCCACCAGCTCAGCCTGTAGGCTTTCTCGCGCAACTCGCCCTCGGTCTTCATGATCAGCCAGGTCGCGCCGAGCAGCATGTAGCCGACGACGATCGCGATGCCGGTGAGGATGCTGAACGGCGTCAGCCAGTCCCACCAGCCGCCGCCATAGTGCCGGCCGTTGACGACGATGCCTTGCAGGATCGCGCCCAGGGCGACGCCCTGCGCCAGCGTCGCCACCAGCGAGCCGCCAGCGAAGGCGATGTCCCAGAGATTGCGTTCGCGCTGGCTGCGCCAGCGGAATTCGAAGGCGACGCCGCGAAACACCAGGCCGAGCAACATCACGATCAGCGGCGTATAGAGCGCCGGCATCAGCACCGCATAAGCGAGCGGGAAGGCCGCGAACAATCCGCCGCCGCCGAGAACCAGCCAGGTCTCGTTACCGTCCCACACCGGCGCGACGGTGTTCATCATCACGTCGCGGTCGTGTTTTTGCGGAAACAGCGGAAACAGCATGCCGAGGCCGAGATCGAAGCCGTCCATCACGACGTAGACGAACACGGCGAAGGCGATGATGAACGCCCACACGGTGGCGAGATCGATCGGGAAGCCGGTCATGCCTGCCCCCGTGCCGCGGCGGTAGCGCCGCCTTGTTTTGAGACCGCGGGCGCGGGAGTGATGCCGGCGGCGCGAACCGGCGCATCGCCGCGCGGACCTTCCTCGCCATGCTGCGGAGGCTCCGCCATCAGCCGCAGGATGTAGATGACGCCGGCGGTGAAGACGATGAAATAAACGATGATGAAGGCGATCAGCGACGACGCGACGGCGGGTGCGGCGAGCGGCGAGACCGAGTCGCCGGTCCGCAGCAGGCCGTAGACGGTGTAAGGCTGGCGGCCGACCTCGGTCGTGATCCATCCCGCCAGCACCGCGACGAAGCCGGACGGTCCCATCGCCATGGCGTAGACATGCAGCGGTCGCGATTCGAACAGTCTGCCGCGCCAGCGCAGGAACGCGCTGGACAGGCCGAGCCCGAGCATCAGGAACCCGATGCCGACCATGACGCGGAACGACCAGAAGACGATCGGCACCGGCGGCCAGTTCTCACGCGCTACGGTGTCGAGGCCCGCCAGCGGCGCATCCGGCGAATGTTTCAGGATCAGCGACGACAGTTTCGGAATCTGGATGGCGTATTCGACCGTGGCGGTCATCTGGTTCGGCAGGCCGAACAGGATCAGCGGCGCGCCGTCGGGATGGCTTTGATAGTGGCCTTCCATGGCCATCACCTTGGCGGGCTGATGCTCGAGCGTATTGATGCCATGCATGTCGCCCGCCAGGATTTGCAGCGGCGCGACCAAAGTCGCCATCCACATCGCCATCGAGAACATCACGCGCGGCCCCGGCCGGCTCGGATTTCGTAGCAGATGGTAGGCGCCGACCGCGCCGACGACGAACGCCGTCGTCAGATAGGCCGCCAGCACCATATGGAGCAGCCGGTACGGGAACGACGGGTTGAAGATCACCTTCCACCAGTCGACCGCGATGAACTGACCGGCGGCATTGATGGCGTGGCCGGTCGGCGTCTGCATCCAGGAATTCGCCGACAGGATCCAGAACGCCGACAGCAGCGTGCCGACCGCGACCATCAAGGTCGCGAAAAAATGCAGTCCGGGTCCGACCCGCTTCAGGCCGAACAGCATGACGCCGAGGAAGCCGGCTTCGAGGAAGAAGGCGGTCAGCACCTCATAGGCCATCAGCGGCCCGAGCACGGGCCCGGTTTTGTCGGAGAACGTCGCCCAGTTGGTGCCGAATTGATACGACATCACGATGCCCGACACGACGCCCATGCCGAACGCGATGGCGAAGATTTTCAGCCAGTAATTGAACAGGTTGATGAAGACCTCGCGCTTGGTCCACAGCCACAACGCTTCCAGGACCGCGAGATAGCTGGCGAGCCCGATCGAGAAGGCCGGGAAGATGATGTGGAACGACATCGTGAACGCGAATTGCGCGCGCGCCAGAACCACGGCGTCGAAGCTGTCGAACATCGGACGATCCGTCTTGTTGCGATACGGTGGGATTATCACGCCGTTTGGCGCAAAGATATCGGCTGCGACATCACGATCGCTCGCGCGTGAAGGCCGTTGTCGGCGAAGCAATCCGGTCCGTCCGCGCTGCAAGGCGGACTGGATTGCCTGGCTCAGCACCGCCTCGGCTGAGCAGCCGAGGCGGTGGCGGCAATGACGTGGAACTATGCCTTGGCGTCGCCATCCGCCAGCAGGTGCACCAGCGCGCGTTTGATCGCGGCCTGCCGCGTCGGCGCGTTGATCTGCGCGCCGAGCAGGTCGGTCACATAGAACACGTCGCGGGCACGCTCGCCGAAGGTCGCGACATGCGCCGAGGCGATATTGAGATTCAGTTTCGAGATCGCCGTGGTGAGCTGATACAGCAGCCCGGGCCGGTCGAGGCCGGAGACTTCGATCACCGTGTAGCGATCGGACCACTGGTTGTTGATGACGACGTCCGGCTCGACCACGAAGGCGCGCAGCTTCGCCTTGTTGGCGTTGCGCCTGGCCACCACCTCCGGCAGCTTCAATTTACCTTCGAGGGCCTGCTCGATCATGTCGCCGATCCGCGTGGCGCGGCGGCCTTCATCCTCGTCGCGATCGTACTCGCGCGAGATCGCGATCGTGTCGAGCGCCTTGCCGTCGGTCGTGGTGTAGATCTGCGCGTCGACAATATTGGCGCCGGCCGAGGCGCACGCGCCCGCGATGATCGACAGCAGCCATGGATGATCCTGCGCCAGAATCGTCAGTTCGGTCACGGCGCGGGCTTCGTCGAAGCCGACATTGATCGCCAGCTTGTGGCCGGCCTCCTCGCTGGCGCGCAGAAAACGCGCATGGCGCAATTTGTGCGGCAGATCGACCTTGAGCCAATAGGCCGGGTAGTGCCGCGCGATATAGGACGCCAGCTCGGTCTCCGGCCATTCGGTGAAAGCGTTGCGGAATTCGGCCTGGGCGCCGGCGATGCGTTGCGCGCGATTCACTTCCGAGAAGCCGCCCGTCAGCACCGGCTCGGTCTCGTAATACAGCGTCCGAATGAGCTGCGCCTTCCAGCCGTTCCAGACGCCCGGCCCGACGCCGCGAATGTCGGCGGTGGTCAGGATGGTCAGCAGTTTCATTTGCTCGACCGACTGCACGACGTTGGCGAAATTCTCGATGGTCTTGCGATCCGACAGGTCGCGCGACTGCGCCACCGTGGACATCGTCAGATGTTCCTGGATCAGCCACGCAATCAGTTCGGTGTCGGCGGCGTTGAAGCCGAGACGCGGGCACAGCCGGCGCGCCACTTTCGCGCCGGCGATCGAATGATCCTCCGGGCGGCCCTTGGCGATGTCGTGCAGCAGCACCGTGATGTAAATCACCGCGCGATGCTCGGGTCTTATCTTGCGCATCAGGTCGCTGGCGACGACGAACTCGTCGTTGCCGCCGCGCTCGATATCCTGAAGGATGCCGACACAGCGCAGCAGATGCTCATCCACCGTGTAGTGATGATACATGTTGAATTGCATCATCGAGACGATCTTGCCGAAGGCGCGGATGAAGTGACCGAGCACGCCGGTCTCGTTCATTCGCCGCAGCACCGGCTCGGCGTTGTCGGAGGTCAAAATCTCCATGAACAGCCGGTTGGCTTCGGGGTCGTCGCGCACCTGCGTGTTGATCAGGCGTAGCGAGCGCGTCACCGCGCGCATGGCGTCCGGATGGAACGCGAGATCGTTCTTCTGCGCGAGCCGAAACAGCCGGATCATGTTGACCGGATCGTGTTTCAACACGTCCGGCGCGGCGAGGTTGATGCGGTTGTTGTCGACGATGAAATCATCGCTCTCGGGCACGCGGCGGCGTTGCCCGCCCGGACGCAATCGCGAGATCATCCGGCTCAGCACCGGCGCGGGCTTGGCCTGCTGGTCTTCCAGCTTGGCGCAAAGAATCGCCGTGAGGTCGCCGACATTCTTCGCGACCAGAAAATAGTGTCGCATGAAGCGCTCGACATCCTGCATGCCGGGATGCGACGTATAGCCAAGCCGCTGCGCGATCTCGCGCTGCATGTCGAAGGAGACGCGTTCTTCGGCCCGATTCGACACGAAGTGCAGGTTGCAGCGCACCGACCACAGGAAATCCTCGCACCGACGGAAGCTGCGATATTCCTGCGCGTCGAACACGCCGTGCGCGACCAGTTCGCTGGTGTCGCGGACCCGATAGACATACTTCGCGATCCAGAACAGCGTGTGCAGATCACGCAAGCCGCCTTTCCCATCCTTCACGTTTGGCTCGACCAGATAACGAGACTGGCCGGCGCGGCGATGCCGCTCCTCGCGCTCGGCGAGCTTGGCCGTGACGAATTCGGCGGCGGTGCCCTGCACGACCTCGCGGTCGAAGCGATTGACCAGTTCGTCGTAGAGCGCCTGGTCGCCGGCGAGGAAGCGCATCTCCAGAATCGCGGTGCGGATTGTCATGTCGGCCCGCGCCTGCCGGATCGATTCATCGACCGAGCGGGTGGCGTGGCCGACCTTGAGCCCCATGTCCCACAGGCAATACAGGATCGCTTCGGCGACCTGCTCGCCCCACGCCGTCTGTTTGTATGGCAGGATGAACAGCAAATCGATGTCGGATTCCGGCGCCATCAACCCGCGACCGTAACCGCCGGTGGCGACCACCGCCATGCGCTCGCCGCTCGACGTGACCGGCGAGTAATAAAGATGCTTGGTCGCGGCGGCGAACAGCATCTGGATGATTTCATCCTGCACGACGCACAATCGCTCGGCGCAGCGGCGGCCGTGGCGATCTTTCAGCAGCATCGCCTGCGCGGCGACGCGGGCGCGCGCCAGTTCGGCCTTGAACAATTTCGCCAGCGCCGAGCGGAAAACGTCGGCCCGGCCGCCATGCTCCGCCGCAAGGGCGTCGATCTCGGCGGTGATCCGCTGCGGGTCGAAGGCCAACTCGACGTCGGGCCGATCTTGTGTGGCAACGCTGTCCATAGCTACCGGATATCGGAGCGCGGCCACGCTGTCACGGGTGGAATGAGATTTAGATGTTCAATGCGCGAGGCGCGGCATCGGGATCGCGCACCTCTCCGGCTGGCGCGGGAGCGGCAGACCGTCGGTCCGGCTGACGCTACGACCCCCGCACCTTTTTCAGCGCGTAGAGCGCTTCCAGCGCGTCGCGCGGCGACATCTCGTCCGGGTGGATCGCGTCCAGCGCCGCGAGCAAGCGTTCCGCCTGGGTGGGAGGGGCGGTCTCGACGTCGCGCGCGGCCATCGCGAACAGCGGCAGGTCATCCGCCAGCGCCCGCGCCGCGCCGCCGCGATCCTGCGCTTCGAGTTTGGCCAGCACCGATTTCGCCCGCGCGATCACGCTGGGCGGCAGGCCCGCGAGTTTCGCCACCTGAATGCCGTAGGAGCGGTCCGCCGAGCCCGGCAGCACCTCGTGCAAAAAGACCACGTCGCCATGCCATTCCTTGACCCGCACCGTCGCGTTGAACAGACGCGGCAGCTTCGCCGAGAGCGCGGTTAGCTCGTGATAATGCGTCGCGAACAAGGCCCGGCACTTGTTGGCTTCGTGCAGATGCTCGATCGCGGCCCACGCGATCGACAACCCGTCAAACGTCGCGGTGCCGCGCCCGATTTCATCCAAGATCACCAACGCGCGCGAACCGGCCTGATTGAGGATCACGGCGGTCTCGACCATCTCGACCATGAAGGTCGAACGGCCGCGCGCCAGATCGTCGGCCGCCCCGACTCGCGAGAACAGCCGATCGACGATGCCGATCCGCGCCCGCGTCGCCGGGACAAAGCTGCCGATCTGCGCCAGCAAGGCGATCAGCGCGTTCTGCCGCAGGAACGTCGATTTGCCGGCCATATTCGGGCCGGTGATGAGCCAGATCTGTCCG
Organism: Tardiphaga sp.; assembly: GCA_028290325.1. Taxonomy (GTDB): domain Bacteria; phylum Pseudomonadota; class Alphaproteobacteria; order Rhizobiales; family Xanthobacteraceae; genus Tardiphaga. Next base: position 10,245 of record JAQGJY010000012.1, on the reverse strand, counting down.
GCTTGCTGCGCGGGTCCGGGCGACAGGTCGCAGGCATTGGCGATGAAGGACGCGCCGCCGCGCTTCAGCGCCTGCTCGACGACGGGATGGCGGCCGCCCGCGATGGCGAAGCCGAGCGACTCGTCGACATCGGGACGCACATAGCAATCATCGACGGCCAATTGAGCGAGCGCGGTCGCGACGTCGAGCATCGCGAAAGCGTGCGCGGCCGCGCGCAGATCGTCGCCGGCGGCGTTCACCCCGGTCGCAAGGCGTTCGAAGATTTCGAGCTCGAGTCCGAGCGCGCGATCGCCGGCATTGGCGATGCGCGCTTCGATCTCGCCGAGTTCGGCGGTGGTGAACCGCGTCTGGCCGGCCAGCGTCTGGCGATGGATGAAGGTGGCGTTCAGCGGCGGCTGCATCAGCCGGTCGCCGTGCTGCGCGGTGACCTCGACGAAATAGCCCAGCACGTTGTTGTGCCGGATCTTCAGACCTTTGACGCCGGTGTCGTCGGCGTAGCGCGCCTGCATCGCCGCGACGACGAGCCGCGAGGCGTCACGCAGATTGCGGGTCTCGTCGAGCGACGCATCGTAACCGGCGCGCACGAAGCCGCCGTCGCGTTTCATCAGCGGCAGTTGGTCGTCGAGCGCGCGCGAAAGCTCCCGCGCGAGATCGCGCGATGGGCGTTGCAACGACGCCATCGCGGCGGCGATGTCGTCGGGCAACGTGTCAAGGCATTGCAGTCGCTGGAGCGCGGCATCGGCGGCCACGATGCCGTCACGCAAGCCGGCGAGATCGCGCGGACCGCCGCGTCCGACTGACAGACGCGCCAGCGCGCGCGCCATGTCCGGTGCGGATTTCAGAATGCCGCGGACGTTGTCGCGCGCCGCGTGATTGGCGGCGAAACACGCCACCGCGTCGAGCCGTCGTGCGATCGCCGCGACATCGGTCAGAGGCGCGGCGAGGCGCTGCGCCAAAAGTCGCGAGCCGGCCGGCGTCACGGTGCAGTCGATCGCGTCGAGCAGCGAGCCCTTGCGATCGCCGGCAAGCGTCCGGGTCAATTCGAGGTTGGCGCGCGTCGCCGAATCGATCGCCATCGTCGTGCCGACGGCCTCGCGCGACGGCGGCGACAGCGGCACCCGCTTGCCGACCTGGGTGCGGTCGACATAGGTCACGGCGGCGGCGGCGGCGGTCGCCTCCAGCCGCGACATCGAACTGAGACCGTCCATGGTCGCGACCGCGAAATAATCGCACAAGCGTCGCTCGGCGGTGGCGCCGTCGAACACGTCGCGGGTCAGCGGCGTCACAGCCGGCCATTCGCGCAGCAACGCGCCGAGGTCGGCGTCCGAATAAAGCGCGTCGGTGACGATGATTTCGTTCGGATTGATGCGGGCCAATGTCGCGGCGAGTTCCGGGGCGGCGCATTCGGTGACGACGAATTCCGCCGTCGAGATGTCGATCCAGGCGAGACCGATGCGATCTCCCGCGGCGCTGGAGGATTTCGCGCGCGCGATCGCCAGCAGATAATTGTTGGCGCGGGCGTCGAGCAGATTGTCTTCGGTCAGCGTGCCCGGGGTGACCAGTCGGACGACGTCGCGGCGGACCACGCTCTTGTTGCCGCGCGCCCGCGCCGCCGCCGGGTCTTCCATCTGTTCGCAGACGGCGACGCGGTGGCCGAGCGCGATCAGCCGGTGCAGGTAATCGTCGGAACGTTCGACCGGCACGCCGCACATCGCGATATCCGCGCCCTGATGCTTGCCGCGCTTGGTCAGCGCGATCCCCAGCGCGCGCGAGGCGACCTCGGCGTCCTCGAAGAACATCTCGTAGAAATCGCCCATGCGATAGAACAGCAGCAGACCCGGATTGGCGGCCTTGATCTCGAGATACTGTTCCATCATCGGCGTGACGCGCGCCGGCGGCTCCGCCGCGGCCGCGGCGGGCGTCGATGAAGCTGTGATGTCGGGTCGGATCGTCATGGCGGCGGACGCTACAAAGTTTTGGCGGGACAGCCTACCCACTCCGCGCAGCTAGTCACGTTTTCCAGAAGAGTTGCGCAATATAGGGGCATCCCTATAATGTTGCGGTGAGCGACACGCGGCCAGACCTGAAACGTTGCATCTTCATTGGCTCCAGCCTGAAGGATCTGAAGCGATTTCCGGAGAAGGTGCGCAACCGCGTGGGGTATGCACTCCATCAGATTCAGCGCGGGGCAGAGCCGATGGCAGCGAAAGCGCTGAAAGGGTTCGGTGGTCGCAGTGTGCTTGAACTGGTCGAGGATTTGGACGGAGATACCTACCGCGCCGTCTATACCGTGCGCTTCGCCGGCGCCATCTATGTCCTGCATGCGTTTCAGAAGAAGGCCAAAGCCGGCGTTGCGACGCCGCAACATGAGATCGAGTTGATCAGATCGCGATTGCGGGATGCGCGGGTGCATTATGACAATCGCGGTCACGCGAAGGGACGGAAGCCATGACCAAAGCCAAGGCCGAAAGCCATAAGATCGAGGTCAATGAGAGCAGCGGCAATGTATTCGCCGATCTCGGATTACCTGACGCGGACCAGCGGTTGCTGAAAGCGAACATCGTCGCTGAACTGCAACGGTTGATCGCGGAGCGCGGCCTCACACAGGTCGCGGCTGCGACAGTGCTGGGTATCCATCAGCCCGATCTGTCGCTGTTGTTGCGCGGCGATTTCGACGATTATTCCGCCGAGCGCCTGATAAAGATGCTGACCGTGTTTGAGCAGGACATCGAGATCGTGATGCGGCCGCACAGGAAAGCCGGGAAACCCGGCCGCATCACCTTCAAGACGGCGGCCGCCTGATGCGCTGCGGCGCGGGCCACGCATGTAAGGCCCTCGATTGACCTGCATGGGCTCCGGCGCCTAAAACTCGGCCCGCGATTGCAGCCTTTCAGGGAGTGGACCGATGCGCGACGTGTATATCTGTGATGCCGTGAGAACCCCGATCGGCCGTTTCGGCGGTTCGCTCGCCAAGGTCCGCGCCGACGATCTCGCCGCCGCGCCGATTCGCGCGCTGATGGCCAAGCATCCGACGCTCGACTGGAGCGACCTCGACGAGGTCTATTTCGGCTGCGCCAATCAGGCCGGCGAGGACAATCGCAACGTCGCGCGCATGGCCGCGCTGCTCGCCGGCCTGCCGGATAACGTGCCCGGTCAGACGCTGAACCGGCTCTGCGCCTCGGGCCACGACGCCGTCGGCGCCGGCGCGCGCGCCATCCGCGCCGGCGAGATCGATTTCGCGATCGCCGGCGGCGTCGAATCCATGACCCGCGCGCCTTTCGTGATGGGCAAAGCGAGCGAAGCGTTCTCGCGCTCCGCCGATATCTTCGACACCACGATCGGCTGGCGCTTCATCAATCCGCTGATGAGGCAGCAATACGGCGTCGATGTGATGCCGGAGACCGGCGAGAACGTCGCCGAGGAGTTCCAGATTTCGCGCGCCGATCAGGACGCCTTCGCGATCACCTCGCAGCAGCGCGCTGGCCAGGCGATGGCGTCGGGCTATTTCGCCGAGGAGATCGTCGCGGTGGCGGCGCCCGGCGGCAAGGCCGGCCCGATCATGGTTGAGAAGGACGAACATCCGCGTCCGGAAACGACGCTGGAAGGCCTTGGAAAGCTGAAGCCGATCGTCCGCAAGGACGGCACCGTCACCGCCGGCAATGCGTCGGGCGTCAACGACGGCGCGGCGGCGATGATCCTGGCCTCGGAGGCCGCCGTGAAGAAGCATGGCCTGACGCCGCGCGCGAAAATTCTCGGCATTGCCTCGGCCGGCGTGCCGCCGCGCATCATGGGCATCGGCCCGGTGCCGGCCACGCGCAAGCTGATGGAGCGGCTCGGCCTCAAGATCTCGGATTTTGATCTGATCGAGCTGAACGAAGCCTTTGCGTCGCAGGGCATCGCGGTGCTGCGGCAACTGGGCGTCAAGGACAATGCCGATTTCGTCAACCCGCATGGCGGCGCGATCGCGCTCGGCCATCCGCTCGGCATGAGCGGCGCGCGGCTGGCGATGACGGCAGTCCACGGCATGGAAAAACGCGGCGGCAAGATCGCGCTGGCGACGATGTGCGTCGGCGTCGGGCAGGGCGTCGCGATGGCGATCGAGAAGCTGAATTAGTGAGTTGAGAGCCGGCAGCGCCATCGGCTTTTGCCGATGTCGTTGACGAGCCAAGCCATCCAGCAGGCGACAAATATAAACTGAAAAGCGCTGTCGCTGATGGTTCTCGACGACGAAGACCATCCGCCTCTCGCAACGACGGTTGCGAGGCCATGCAACGAAAGACGCCGATATGACCCTGGTCTATCCGATCGAACCGCACCACGCGGCGCATCCGAAATATCTGTCGCCGGATTACAAAAGCTCGATCAAGCGCGCGCCGCAAAAGCCGTTGGTCATCATCCGGCAGACGATGTCGGAACTGACCGGCCCGGTCTATGGCCACGAGGCGGTCCGCGTCGGCGATAATGATCTCACCACGCAGCACGCAGCCGAGCCGCTCGGCGAACGCATCATTGTGCACGGCCGCGTGCTCGATGAAGACGGCCGCGGCGTGCCGCATGCGTTGTTGGAAGTCTGGCAGGCCAATGCCTGCGGCCGTTACATCCACGTGCGCGATCAGCATCCCGCGCCGCTCGACCCAAATTTCACCGGCGCGGGCCGCACCCAGACCGATGCCGATGGCCGGTATAAATTCGTCACCATCAAGCCCGGCGCCTATCCTTGGGGCAATCACCCCAACGCCTGGCGGTCGGCGCATATTCATTTCTCGGTGTTCGGTCACGCTTTCGTCTCGCGCCTCGTGACGCAGATGTATTTCCCCGGTGATCCGCTGTTCGCGTTCGATCCGATCTTCAACGCGGTGCCGGACGAGCAGGCTCGCTTTCGGATGGTGTCGTCGTTCGATCTGGAGGCGACGCAGCCCGAATGGGCGCTGGCCTATCGCTTCGATATCGTACTGCGCGGCCGCGACGCGACCCCGATGGAAACCCAAGCATGAGCGGCAAGATCGTGACCGGATTGACGCCATCGCAGACGGTCGGACCGTTTTTCGCCTATGGCCTCGTTTCGAACGGGACCTACGCCTGGCCGGATGCGTTCTCGCACGATCTCGTCACGCCGGATGCGTCCGGCGAGCGCATCCGCGTTGTCGGCAATGTCTATGACGGCGATGGCGCGGCGATCCCCGACGCGATGCTGGAGATCTGGCAGGCCGACTCGCAAGGGCGCTTCAACGATCCGCGGGACACGCGCGGCGGCTCGAACACGTCGTTCAAAGGGTTCGGTCGCACCGGCACGTCAGCGCAGGGCGGCTATGGCTTCGAGACGATCAAGCCCGGCGGCGTACCGGGGCTGGACGGCAAGCTTCAGGCCCCGCATATCCTGATGGCGGTGTTCGCGCGCGGTCTGCTGCTGCATCTCTACACGCGGATCTATTTCGACGGCGAGGCGGCGAACGACACGGATGCCGTGCTGGCGCAAGTGCCGCCGGATCGCCGCGCGACGTTGATCGCCAGACGCGATGCCGACGGCGCCTATCGCTTCGACATCCATTTGCAGGGCGACAACGAAACGGTGTTTTTCGACGTATAACCGGGCGTTATCGAACTTGCCTCATTCCAAAAAAAGCGCGGCGGGACATCCGCCGCGTTTTTTAAAGTATCCAGCCTGAAGCCAAGCGAGCTTATTCCTCGTCGTCGCGGCCCTTGCCGCCGATGGTCTTGAGCTTGGCGAACACCGCATCGACATTGAGATCGTCGCGGTTCTTTTCGGAACCCTCGAATTCCTCGTCCTTGCGGGTGGTCTCGGACGCCGGCAGCAACGTCGCGCCGCCGTAGGCCTGATCGGTCGGCTTCTCCTTGGCCGCGCGCTGCACCTCGAAATCGAGTTCGATCTGCGAGCACAGGCCCAGGGTTACCGGGTCCATCGGGGTCAGGCCCTGGGCATTCCAGTGGGTGCGGTCGCGGACGCTGGCGATCGTCGTCTTGGTGGTGCCGACCAGGCGCATCACCTGACTGTCCTTCAACTCCGGATGGTTGCGGACCAGCCACAGGATCGCGCTCGGGCGTTCATGGCGGCGCGACACCGGCGTATAGCGCGGGCCCTTCTTTTTCGGCGCGGGCGGCAAGATAACCTTGCTCTCGCCGAGCTTGAGCCGGTGCTCCGGGTCTTTTTCGCCTTTTTCGATCTCGTCGCGGGACAGTTGCCCGGTCGAGATCGGGTCCATGCCCTTGATCCCCTGCGCGGCGTCGCCATCGGCGATCGCGCGGATTTCCAGCGGATGCATCTTGCAGAAATCGGCGACCTGATCGAACGACAAGGCGGTGTTATCGACCAGCCAGACGGCCGTCGCCTTCGGCATCAGCGGTGCATTGCTCATGGCAAATCTCCTTTGCGCTTCGCCCGCCCTTACAGACGAAGCCGGTAGTCATCAGCGATGACGGGAATTGAGCGCTATATAGGCCGGAATGGGTCGATTTGCCAATGGTTTGGTCGGCCGCGCGCGCGGCCGCGGAGGCTTCGGCCTTGACAGGGCCGCAAAGCCGTCCCAAGTCCTTGGGAAATCGCACGTTCATATTGCCATTTTCGACGCACCGGCCGCCGCCGGATGGCGCGGACAGGTCCGGGGACCGTCTTATGCAGGCCACTTCTTCTCAAATTAAGCCGACTCTGAAGGTCGTCCTATGCTCGCCGCGCGGCTTTTGCGCCGGCGTGGTCCGCGCCATCGACACCGTCGAGCGGGCGCTGGCGATCCATGGCGCGCCGGTCTATGTGCGCCACGAGATCGTGCACAACAAATATGTCGTGGACAGCCTCCGCACCAAGGGCGCGATCTTCGTCGAGGAACTGGCCGAAATTCCCGACAATACCTCCGCGCCGGTGGTGTTCTCCGCGCATGGCGTGCCGAAATCCGTGCCGGCCGATGCCAAGCAGCGCAATTTCTTCTCGCTCGATGCCACCTGCCCGCTGGTCACGAAAGTGCATCGCGAGGCGGCGATCCACTTCAAGCGCGGCCGCGAAATCCTGCTGATCGGGCATTCGCACCATCCGGAAGTCGTCGGCACGCTCGGCCAATTGCCGCCCGGTGCCGTCGAATTGATCGAGACCGCGGGCGACGCGGAATCGTTCACGCCGAAGAATTCCGACAACCTCGCTTTCGTCACCCAGACGACGCTGTCGATCGACGACACCGCCGAGATCGTCGCGATCCTGAAGCGGCGCTTCCCGAACATCAACGGCCCGCACAAGGAAGACATTTGCTACGCGACCACCAATCGCCAGCTCGCGGTGAAAAAGGTCGCGCCGGTGGTCGATGCCTTGATCGTGGTCGGCGCGCCGAACTCGTCGAACTCGCAGCGATTGCGTGAAGTCGCCGAGCGCGAAGGCTGCAAGGTCTCGGTGCTGGCGCAACGCGCCGCCGATCTCGACTGGTCGATGTTCGACGGCATCAAGAGCCTTGGCATCACGGCGGGCGCGTCCGCGCCGGAAGTGATCGTCGAGGAAATCATGGGTGCGTTCGCCGAGCGTTACACCCTCGACGTCGAGACCGTATCCGCCGCCGAAGAAAACGAATTCTTCCCGCTGCCGCGTTCGCTGCGCCCCGACGCAGCCTAAGCCAAATGGCCGTCTATACCGATGTCGCCGCCGACGAGCTCGCGGCGTTTCTGGCGCGTTACGACATCGGCGACCTGCTGTCCTACAAGGGCATCGCCGAAGGCGTCGAGAATTCCAATTTTCTGCTCCACACCACGGCCGGCTCCTTCTTCCTGACGCTGTACGAGAAGCGCACCTCGCTTGACGACTTGCCGTTCGTGCTCGGCTTGATGAGCCATCTCGCGCGGCATGGCATCGCCTGCCCGCAGCCGGTGCTGACCCGCGCCGGCGAAACGCTCGGCACACTCGCCGGGCGGCCTGCGGCGATCATCGATTTTCTCGAAGGTGTGTGGCCGCGCAAGCCGACCGCCGTGCATTGCGCCGGCATCGGGGAAGCGCTCGCGAAGATGCATCTGGCCGGTCGCGACTTCGCCCTCCGTCGTCCCAATCCGCTCACGGTCGGAAACTGGAGGCCGCTGTTCGATCAAGCCGCCGATCGCGCCGATGGCTTGCAGCATGGGTTGCACGATCTGATCGCCGATGAACTCGATCATCTCGAAGCCACCTGGCCAGGCAATCTGCCCGATGGCGTGATTCATGCCGATGCGTTTCCCGACAACGTGCTGTTTCTCGGCGACCGGCTGTCCGGCCTGATCGATTTCGGGCTCGCCTGTAACGACACCTTCGCCTATGACGTCGCGATCTGCCTCAACGCCTGGTGCTTCGAGCCGGACCATGCGTTCAATGTCACCAAGGCCAGCGCCTTTCTCAACGCCTATCAACGCCAGCGCAACCTGTCGCGGGCCGAGCAGGATGCGTTGCCGTTGCTCGCGCGCGGCGCGGCGTTGCGGATCATGCTGACGCGGCTGGTGGACTGGTTCAACGTGCCGCCCGGCGCCTTGGTGAAGCCGAAGGATCCGCTGGAATACGTGCGAAAACTGCGCTTCCACCAGAGCGTGACGACGATGCGCGATTACGGCGTGATATCCATGGACGATCGCGCATGAGCCGACTCCCATGAGCAACGTGACGATCTGGACCGATGGGGCCTGTTCGGGCAATCCCGGCCCCGGAGGCTGGGGCGCGATCCTCAAATCCGGCGATGTCGAAAAAGAGTTGCAGGGCGGCGAGGCGCACACCACCAACAATCGCATGGAGTTGATGGCGGCGATCTCCGCGCTCGAGGCGCTGAAGAAACCGTGCAGCGTCGATCTCACCACCGACAGCCAGTATGTCCGTCAGGGCATCACCAGCTGGATTCACGGCTGGAAGAAAAACGGCTGGCGCACCGCCGACAAGAAACCGGTCAAGAATGTCGATCTGTGGCAGCGCCTCGACGCGGCGCTGAAGCAGCACGACGTGCGCTGGCACTGGATCAAGGGCCATGCCGGCCATGCCGAGAACGAACGCGCCGATCAACTCGCGCGGGATGGGCTCGCCGCGCATCGGGCCGCGAGCAAATAAGCAGCGCCGTGATCGCCCGCTTATGCGGGTGAAGCAGGAACCCAGAGCGACCGGGATCAACCCGATCGCTCCGCAAGCCTGGATCACCCGGCGTCGGGCGCGAACGGTGCCCTTGCCTCAGAGCTGCCCGAGCAGCGTGTCGCCGCCGGAGACTTCGACCTTGCCGGGGTTCGGCTCGAGGTTGAGCGTTTTCACCACGCCGTCATCGACCAGCATCGAGTAGCGATGCGAGCGGATGCCGAGACCGTTGCCCGACGCATCGAGGTCGAGGCCGATCGCCTTGGCGAATTCCGCGTTGCCGTCGGCGAGGAAGGTCGCCTCGTCACGCAAGTCGGTGTCCTTCTTCCATGCGTTCATCACGAAGGCGTCGTTGACCGAGGTGACGGCGATGGTATCGACGCCCTTGTCCTTGATCGCATAGGCGTTGAGGAAGATGCTCGGCATGTGCATCTTGTGGCAGGTGCCGGTATAGGCGCCGGGCACGGCGAACAGCGCGACCTTTTTGCCCTTGAACACGTCGTCGGTGGATTTCACCACCGGACCCTCCGGGGTCATCACGCGAAACTTCGCCTCGGGCAGTTTGTCGCCAACCTTGATTGCCATCGTCATCTCTCCTGAAAGGGAGCCCTGTTCTAGACCGGCCGTATGACCGGCACAATGCGACAGGAGCAGCGGCGCGATCAGCCTTTGAAGCCGCCGCCGTCGAGATAGGCCTGCTCATCCGGCGAGGTGTCGCGGCCGAGCACGGCGTTGCGATGCGGAAAGCGGTCGAAACGCGCGATGATGTCGCGATGCTCGATCGCGAAGGCGAGTTGTTTGGCGTCGCCATAGGCCTGGTAGAGCGCGACGCAGCGCTCCTGCGCGTCGAGGTCTTCGGCATGCATCAGCGGCAGGTAGAAAAATGGCCGAAGCTGCGGATCGACCCGATGATCCGCGCCGCGATCGATGGCACGGGTCGCGATGCCGCGCGCTTTGGCGTCGGTCGCGAAAGCCTGTGGCGTGCCGCGAAACAGGTTGCGGGGGAATTGATCGAGCACGATGACCAGCGCCAGCGCGCCGTCATCGGTCGATTGCCAATCGTCGAGATGGCCGGCCGCCGCCGCATGATGCAGATCGGCGAAGCGCGCGTGTATTCGCGCGTCGAAGGCGTCGTCCTTGCCGAACCAGCGATCATAGCCGGCGTCGCGCCAGAA
>JAQGJY010000459.1 GCA_028290325.1 Tardiphaga sp. | reverse complement strand
ACCTGCGGCCTCCACACCAGCAGACGCCGTTCCACCAGCGTGACGCCGAAATCGATCAGCACCACAAACACCGCCAGCACGATCATGCCGGCGAACACGCCGGCGACGTCGAACACGCCCTCGGCCTGCTGGATGAGATAGCCCAAGCCCGCTGACGAGCCGAGATATTCGCCGACCACCGCACCGACGACGGCAAAGCCAACCGACGTATGCAGCGACGAGAACATCCACGACAACGCGGAGGGCCAATAGACATGGCGCAGCAGTTGCCGTTCGCTCATGCCGAGCATCCGCGCATTATCGACCAATGTCGTGTTGGTCTCCTTGACGCCCTGATAGACGTTGAAGAACACAACGAAAAATACCAAAGTGATGCCGAGCGCGACCTTCGACCAGATGCCGAGTCCGAGCCACAGCGCGAAGATCGGCGCCAGGACCACGCGGGGCAGCGCGTTCATCATTTTCACATAAGGGTCGAAGATCGCCGCGACGGTCTGCTGCCGCGCGAACCAGAATCCGATCAGGGCACCGGCCAGCGAGCCGATGATAAAAGCCAGCATCGCTTCCGTGAGCGTCACCAGAAGATGCCGCCAGATCGTGCCTTCGATCAGCCATTTCACGATGCGGTTGAACACCGCCGTCGGTGTCGAGAAAAAGAACGGCGGCAGCAGCGTCACGCCCATGATGGGGTAGGCGCTGAGGATATGCCAGGCGCCGAGCGCCACCACCGCGACGAGAAGTTGGCAAACAAGCAAGGTGATTCGATTCACGACGCAGCCCCCGCCGTCGCCGCCTGCGCGTAACCCGTCATCACCTCGTCCTTGAGCACGCCCCATATTTCGCGGTGCAAAGCGTGAAACTCCGGCGTCAGGCGGACTTCAAAGATATCCCGTGGTCGCGGCAATGCGACGCGCCAGTCGCCAATGATCCGCGAGCGCGGCCCGGCCGACATGATGACCACGCGGTCGGCCAACGCGATGGCTTCTTCCAGATCGTGGGTGACGAACAACACGGCCTTGCGGTCCGCGCTCCATAGATCGAGCAGCAGGTTGCCCATGATCTGCCGCGTCTGCGCGTCAAGTGGGCCGAATGGCTCGTCCATCAGCAGGATCTTCGGATCGCGGATCAGCACCTGCGCGAGGCCGACGCGCTTGCGCTGGCCGCCCGACATCATATGCGGATAACGGCCGGCGAAGCCGCCGAGCCCGACCTGATCGAGCCAGCCTTGGGCCCGCGCCAAAGCCTCGCCGCGCGCGGTGCCGGCGATTTCCAGGCCGACCGCGATGTTGTCGATCGCCGTCTTCCACGGAAACAACGCATCGGTTTGAAACAGGTAACCGGCCTGCTTATTCAAGCCGCGCAGCGGCGCGCCAAAGCTCGTGACCGTGCCGGCGGCCGGCGCGAGCAGCCCGGCGGCGACATTCAGCAGTGTGGACTTGCCGCAGCCGGTCGGCCCGACGATCGCGACGAACTCGCCGTCCGCCACCGCGAGCGTCGCATGCTCGACCGCCGTATAGATGCTGCGGTCAGCCAGGGTGAACGCGACGCTGGCGTCGTCCAGCGCCACGGCCGCATGTGTCGTTCCGGTCGTCATGGTTTGCTCCCCTGGGCGTGAGTAGCGGGCGCAAGCGGGAAACTCAACACGGCAGCGCGGGGCAGGCGGGCTCTTGTCCCGTCCACCGGCGTCTGCTTTCACTAGGCCATGGTCCCATCGCCCCTGATTGCCTATGAGCATGTCGGCAAAGGATTCGACAATAGCCGGATCAAGGCGGTCGATGACCTGTCGCTCGGCGTCGCCAAAGGCGAATTCCTCGCCATTGTCGGCGGCTCCGGCTCGGGCAAGACGACGTTGCTGCGGCTGACCAACCGCCTGATCGCACCGGACGCCGGCATCATTCGGATCGCTGGCAAGGATATCGCGCAGGTTGATCCGATCGCATTGCGGCGAGGTGTCGGCACGGTGTTCCAAAGTGGCGCGCTGTTTCCACATCTGAGCATCGCCGACAACATCGGCATCACGCCGAAGCTGCTCGGCACGGCGAAGTCCGACATTGCCGCGCGGGTCGATGAACTGCTCGATCTCGTTCAGCTCGATGGCGCGATGAAACATCGCCGCCCGCATGAATTGTCCGGCGGACAGCGTCAGCGCGTCGGCGTCGCCCGTGCGCTCGCGGCATCGCCGAGCATCGTGTTGATGGACGAGCCGTTCGGCGCGCTCGATCCGCTGACGCGCGACGCGCTCGGTGACGACTACCGCGCGCTCCACAGGCAGCTGAACCTCACGACCATCATGATCACGCACGATATCACCGAAGCGATCCTGCTCGCGGATCGCGTCGCGGTGATGCGCGGTGGCAAGCTGCTCGCGGAGGGGACGCCCGCCGAACTCGCGCAAACCGATGACCCCTACGTGAGCGAGTTGATGAGCACGCCGCGCCGGCAGGCCGCACGCCTGCATGCGCTGCTGCCGCGGGAGGGCGCGTGATGTGGACCGATCCGCGCTGGGCCGAGGCTTTCTCGCATTTGCCGGATTATCTCGGCAGCCATGTCCGCGTCAGCGCGGCGGCCCTTGCCCTGGGTCTCGCGATCAGCCTGCCGCTGGCGTTGATCGCACGCGGCAGGCCGCTGATGCGCGGCGCTTTGCTCGGTCTGGCCAGCGTCGTGCAGACCGTGCCGGGGCTGGCGCTGCTCGCATTGTTTTATCCGCTGCTGCTGGCACTGGCGGCATTGTCGCTGCAATGGTTCGGCGCCAGCTTCTCGGCGTTCGGATTCCTGCCGGCGGTGCTGGCGTTGGCGCTGTATTCGATGTTGCCGGTGTTGCGCAACACGATCACCGGGCTCGACGGCGTCGATCCCGCGCTGATCGAAGCCGCCAAAGGCGTCGGCATGACGCCGCGTCAATCGCTGACCATGGTCGAGCTGCCACTGGCTCTGCCGGTGATGATGGCCGGCATTCGCACCGCCGCCGTGTGGGTGATCGGCACGGCGACGTTGTCCACGCCGATCGGCCAGACCAGTCTGGGCAATTACATCTTCGCCGGGTTGCAGACGCAGAACTGGGTGTTTGTGCTGTTCGGCTGCTTTTCGGCAGCTTTGCTTGCTTTAGCCGTCGATCAATTGTTGGCGCTGATCGAAGTCGGCTTGCGCGCGCCAAGCCGGCTCAAGACGGCAATCGGCGCGCTGGGCGTCATCGCATTGGTGGCCGCGACGCTGCTGCCGGGCCTCGCGGCGACCAAGACCGCGTATCGCGTCGGCGCCAAGACCTTCACCGAGCAATATGTGCTGTCCAGCCTGATCGCGCAGACGTTGCGCGCTCAAGGCCTGACGGCCGCGACCCGCGAAGGGCTCGGCTCCAACGTCATCTTCGATGCGCTCAAGACCGGCGATATCGATGTCTATGTCGATTATTCGGGGACGCTATGGGCCAACCAGTTCGGCCATACCGATATCAGGCCACGCGCCGAATTGCTCGACGCGCTGAAGGCCGATCTCACCAGATCGAAGGTCACGCTGCTGGGCGAGCTCGGCTTCGCCAACGCTTATGCGCTGGTGATGCCGCGCGACAAAGCGCGGGCGCTCGGCATCAAGACCATGGCCGATCTCGCCGCGCGCGCCGGCGGTATGACGATCGCCGGTGACTACGAGTTCTTTTCGCGTCCGGAATGGGCGGGTATCCGACGGGCGTATGGGCTGGCGTTCAAGGCGCAACGCACGATGCAGCCGGATTTTATGTATGCCGCGGTTGCCTCGGATGAGGTCGATGTCATTGCCGGCTACACCAGCGATGGGCTGATCGCGAAATACGATCTTGTCGTGCTGGATGATCCCCAGGCCGCGATCCCGCCTTACGACGCCATCGTGCTGCTGTCGCCGCAGCGGGCCAAGGACGACAAGTTGCGTGCCGCGCTGCAACCCTTGCTCGGCGCGGTCGGTATCGATCTGATGCGCGAAGCCAATCTGAGAGCGTCATCGGAATCGCCGGATGCGGTGGCGCGCTGGCTCGGCCAGAACCGAGCGGATCAGGGCGCTCGATGAAAGGGCAGGGCTGCTGACCTGCTTTTGCCATTGCGGCGCAAAGCGATTGTCGTCTAAAAAGATGACAATACGCGCGCTCGGCAACCGTCTCTCAATGGTTTGGGCCGATCATGCGCTTGAAGGTGGACGAATGCGGATCGACCGGACCAGCACGGGCGTGAACGGGGATGCGGCGATTGCCGTGCGTCCCGCTGCCCAGCTGTCGGCGATCAGCCTCCTTCCCGGCGGGCTGCTGCTTCTTATCGGCCCCTGAGCGCCGTCTGGGCTTTTCGCCTGGGCACTCAGGGGTTCGTGAGATCACCGGCTCCCATCCGCGCTTGAAGGTTTTCAAAAGCCCGGCGCAAAGACCCAGAGGACAATCCCATGACTGCACCCCACAGGCCCGACAAGGACCGCGTCATCATATTCGACACCACCTTGCGCGACGGCGAGCAATGCCCCGGCGCGACCATGAGCTTCGAGGAGAAGATCGAGGTCGCCGAGATGCTCGACGATATGGGCGTGGACGTGATCGAGGCCGGTTTCCCGATCACCTCCGAGGGCGATTTTCAGGCGGTGTCGGAAATCTCCCGTCGCTCGAAGAACGCCATCATCGCCGGCCTGTCGCGCGCCAATCCGAAAGACATCGACCGCTGCGCCGAGGCGGTCAAGGCCGGCCGTCGCGGCCGTGTCCATACGGTGATCGCGACGTCGCCGCTGCACATGCGCGTCAAGCTGAACATGACTCCGGAAGACGTGATCGAACGCTCGATCGCCAACGTCACGCGGGCCCGCAACCTGATCGACGACGTCGAATGGTCGGCCGAAGACGGCACCCGCAGCGAGATGGAGTTCCTCTGCCGCATCGTCGAGAGCGTCATCAAGGCCGGCGCGACCACGGTGAACATTCCCGACACCGTCGGCTATACGACGCCCGACGAATACACGGCCTTCATGCGCGAGCTCATCACGCGGGTGCCGAACTCCGACAAGGCTGTGTTCTCCGTGCATTGCCACAACGATCTCGGCATGGCCGTCGCCAATTCGCTGGCCGGCCTGGCCGGCGGCGCGCGGCAGATCGA
Organism: Tardiphaga sp.; assembly: GCA_028290325.1. GTDB lineage: Bacteria > Pseudomonadota > Alphaproteobacteria > Rhizobiales > Xanthobacteraceae > Tardiphaga. The sequence continues at coordinate 269 of JAQGJY010000459.1, read as the reverse complement.
ATGCACGATCAACGGCATTGGTGAGCGCGCCGGCAATGCCGCGCTCGAAGAGGTCGTGATGGCGATCAATGTCCGCAACGACAAATTTCCGTACTGGAACAAGATCGACACCACGATGCTGACGCGGGCCTCGAAGCTGGTCTCGGCGGCCACGTCGTTTCCGGTTCAATACAACAAGGCGATCGTCGGCCGGAACGCGTTCGCGCATGAAAGCGGCATCCATCAGGACGGCATGCTGAAAGATGCCTCGACCTATGAGATCATGCGGC
>JAQGJY010000428.1 GCA_028290325.1 Tardiphaga sp. | reverse complement strand
GAGCACGTCGTGCCCGGCGTGCGCCGCGTGTTATGCGACAACCCGTCGCCGTTCACCTTCACCGGCACGGTGAGCTACATCGTCGGCCCGATGACGCCAGGCGGCAACGTCGCGATCATCGATCCCGGTCCGGCCAACGAGGCGCACGCGCAAGCGCTGCTCGCCGCGGTGAAGGGTCAGAACCTGACGCACATCTTCGTCACCCACACCCATAGCGACCATTCGCCGAACACCGCGCGGATCAAGGCCGCGACCGGCGCGAAGGTCTATGCCGAGGGCGTGCATCGCGCCTCGCGCCCCCGCTATGAGAGCGAGACCATGTCGTCGGAGTCCGGTGCCGACCGCGATTTCGTGCCCGATGTGATGCTGAGGGACGGCGAGGTCGTCAACGGCGATGGCTGGGCGCTCGAAGCGGTCGCGACGCCGGGCCATACCGCGAACCACATGGCATTTGCCTGGCCGGAGAAGAAGCTGATCTTCATCGCCGATCATGTGATGGGCTGGTCCACCTCGATCGTCGCCCCGCCGGACGGGTCGATGGTCGATTACATGGCGTCGCTGGAGAAGTTGACGCATCGCGCCGAGGATTTGTACCTGCCGGGCCACGGGCCCGAGATTCCGAACGCCGTGCGCTACGTCAAATTCCTGGCGCGGCATCGCAAGGCGCGCGAGGCGTCGATCCTGCATCGGCTCGGCAAAGGCGAGGCCGACATTCCGACCCTGGTGCGCGCGATCTATATCGGCATCGATCCGCGTCTGACGGGCGCCGCCGGCTATTCCGTGCTGGCGCATCTGGAAGATCTGGTGCATCGCCATGTGGTGGCGACCGATGGCGATCCCGTGATTGGCGGGACGTACAGAATGGCGGCAGGCTAAATTTTCGCGTCATTGCGAGCGGCGACGAGGCCGGCGCCTTGGCCGGCTTTGTCACCTAGCGAAGCGATCGAGAGCCGCAAGCAAGATTGGATTGCCGCGTCGCGACCATTCTCAAAAAGAGAATTCTCGCGGCTCGCATTGGCGATCCGGCTTCCCGGTCGCGCCTACTTCTTCTTCGCCGGCGGCTGCTTGGCCGTGGCGGGCGGTTTCTTCGCGGCGGGCGCCTTGTCCACCGCCGCGTTGATGTCCTCGATCAATTTCGTGACGCGCGCCGCGTTGCTGCCGAGGTCGCTTTCGAAATAACGCGACGACGAGCGGATATCGATCTTCGATCCCTCGCCATCCGGCGCGATGCGGATCGAGACGTCCTCGCGAAAGCCCATGATCGGCGTGCGCGCGACCGCCTCGATGCGCGCGATGCGGCGCGGCGGCTGCGGCGGCCGCTCGTCGATCACCAGCCACTTGCGTTTCTGCACCAGAGCAACCGCGACCTCGTAAGCGCGCTGGACGGGGACCTCAAGCTCGACCGGCTCGATATCCGGCCAGGTCGCCTGCTGCTGCTCGGCCGAATACAGCCCGGCATAGACCGCGGAGTTGGCGCCGTCGCCGGCGCGCAGCCGCGCCAGCGATTCAAAGCGCGGCGGATCGATCGGGTCGGTGGTGATGTCGTGGATCTTCGGCAGCTTGCGATATTGCAGGCCGAGATAGGCGGGATAAGCGAGGATGACGAGGTCGATCGCCAGCGCCAGCACGATGCGGCTCATGCCGCGCGAGCCGGTCCGCCAGATTGCGACAAAGGCCGCGAGGCCGATCAGGATCGAGAGGACGGCAAGGGCCAGCGCGCCGAAGAACGTCGCCAGCGCCGGTTTCACATCGAGAAAGCCGAAGCGGACGATGATGATCGATCCCAGCGCCGCGACGGCGGCGAACACCGCCAGCCGCCGCGCCCACGACGCGAGGCCGGAGATCGGGTCGGTCTGGTATGAGGTGAGAAAGCGTCGGCGGGGCATGAACGGGATTGTCCCTCGAGATGTCTTGCCGGTACATGGCACAAACCGGATAGCGAGAACAGTTCGTCGACGCAAAGCGGGGCTTTTGAAACGTCGCGATTTTGCTATAGTCGGAACATGACCAGCGCCGAAATCCTCGATGTCCTGCGCCGCTCGGAGCCTGAACTCCGGGCCAAGGGCGTGCGTCATGCCGGCTTATTCGGCTCCACGGCGCGTGGCGAAGCGAATCCGGACAGCGACATCGACATCATGATCGATCTCGATCCGGATTTGCCATTGAGCGTTTATGATTATGTGGGCATCAAACTTTTCATAGAAGATATGTTTGAAGGCCCGGTCGATGTGGTGGATCGAAATTCGTTGAAACCATATGTGAAGCCACGAGCACTCGCCGATTTGATCGATGCCTTCTGACGTTTCAGTCGCTGCTCTTCACAGCCTGTCGTATCACATCGATCTGGCAGAAGAATTTTCTCGCGGACTGGACCGCGCTTCGTTCCTGAGCGATCTCAAATCGATCTATGCCGTGACCAGGTGCCTCGAGATTATCTCCGAAGCGTCTCGCCGACTGCCTCCGGTGCTTAAAGCACGCCATCCTTACATTCCGTGGCGCGCGATGGCTGCGGCAGGCAATTTCTACCGTCATGAAAATTTCTACCGTCATGAATATGAGGACGTTGCCGCCAGCCTCGTATGGGATGTGATGACGAAAGAATTCGAGCCGCTGCGTCTCATGATCGCAGCGGAACTTGATCCGCAGACCTAGCCCTGAGTCGGCGGGAGCGTCGTAGGCTCCCGCCGGTCTCCTTAAGCCGCCGCGTTGGGGAAGCGGTAATCCTTGAACTGGTCGCGCAGCGCCGTCTTGAGGATCTTGCCGGTCGCGGTATGGGGAATCGCATCGACGAACGCGACGTCGTCGGGCATCCACCATTTGGCGATCTTGCCGTC